>CAZIGN010000004.1:45344-57509 GCA_964538805.1 uncultured Lachnospiraceae bacterium | reverse complement strand
ATGGAATTCTTAATCATAGAACATCATCTAGTCCAAGTACTTTAGAAGGTAAAGTAGTAAGGCTTTCAGATAAGATAGCGTACATCAATCATGATATAGACGATGCGATTAGAGCAAATATCTTAAAGAATTCAGATATTCCTAAAGAGTATACTTATGTTTTAGGAAATACAATTAAAGAAAGACTAAACACCCTTATTTCAGATATCGTTTATAGTAGCTTAGATAAGGAAGATATATATATGTCAAATGATGTAGAGATAGCAATGAAAGGAATTAGAGCCTTTATGTTTTCCCATGTTTATACTAATAAAGAAGCAAAAGGGGAAGAAGAAAAAGCTAAGAATATGTTAGCCTCTTTGTATGAACATTATTTAAAAAATTTATCAGAGCTACCTGAAGAATATCAGTATTTAATAAATGTTCTAGGTGAGTCTGAAAAAAGAGTGGTTTGCGATTATATTGCAGGCATGAGTGATAGATATGCTGTTAATAAATTTCAAGAAATTTATATTCCTGTATTTTGGAAAAAAGAATGATAATATTAAAAGGCTTAAAGTTTATTGATTATAAAAGCATAAAAAATCAATAAAATTATCAAAAAAATATTAATATAGAAAATTAAAATAGAAAGGCAAGGTGATAATATGTATTATTCAGATGATATTATTGAAGAAATAAGATCTAAAAATGACATTGTTGATGTTATATCAGATTATGTGAAGCTTCAAAAAAAAGGTAATTCATATGTAGGTCTTTGTCCTTTCCACAATGAAAAATCCCCTTCCTTTTCTGTAACATCATCAAAGCAGATGTATTATTGCTTTGGCTGTGGAGAAGGTGGCAATGTATTTAGTTTTATAATGAAACATGAAAATTATACTTTTTTAGAAGCAATTAAGTATTTAGCTGAAAAAGCAGGTATAGATTTGCCAGAAGGTGAGTACTCAAAAGAAAATAAAATGGTAAAAGATAAAAAGATGCAAATGCTTGACATTTATAAAGTGGCTGCTATGTTTTATCATTATATGTTAAAAAGCAATGAAGGTAATATTGGCTATGAATATCTTATTAAAAGAGACTTAGATGATTCAACTATAACAAAATTTGGTTTAGGATATGCAGGCAAATATAGTAATGATTTATATAATACATTAAAGAAAAAAGATTATGATGATAATATATTAAAAGATAGTGGACTTTTTAATTTTAATGAAAAAGGAATTACCGATAGATTTTGGAATAGAGTAATATTTCCAATATTAGATGTTAATAGTAAAGTTGTAGGCTTTGGTGGAAGAGTAATGGGTGATGGTAAACCAAAGTATCTTAACTCTCCAGAGACTATGATATTTGATAAGAGTCGTAATTTATATGGACTTAATTTTGCGAGAACATCAAAGAAGAATTATTGTTTGGTATGTGAAGGGTACATGGATGTTATAGCATTGCATCAAGCAGGCTTTACTAATGCAATAGCAACACTTGGAACAGCATTTACAAATGGTCATATAGGTCTTATAAAAAGATATTTTAAAGTGGCCATACTTACATATGATAGTGATGAAGCAGGTATAAAAGCAGCTCTAAGAACTATACCGCTTATGAAGGAAGCTAACATATCAGTCAAAGTAATTAATATGAAACCATATAAAGACCCCGATGAGTTTATAAAAGAAAAAGGAAAAGAAGAGTTTGAAAATAGAATATCAAATGCGAAAGATAGCTTTTTCTTTGAAATAGATATAATGAAATTAAAATATAATCTAGAAACACCTAGAGAAAAATCAGAGTTTTATAGTGAAATTGCATTTAAACTACTAGAGTTTAAAGATGAATTAGAAAGAAATATTTATGCAGAAGCAGTTTCAAAGGAATATAATATACCGCTTGATAGTTTGATGAAATCGGTTAACACGAAGGCATTAACTCATGATTCAGACAAGATATATGAAAAACCAAGAAAAACTTATGGTACAGATAAATTAAAAAAAGATGATGGGTTAAAATCTGCAGGAAAATTACTTTTAACATGGCTAATAGAGGAAGAAGATTTGTTTTCAAAGATAAGCAAATATATAAATGAGGATGATTTTGTTGATCCTATGCTTAATAAAGTAGCGGTGTTATTGTTTAAACAGTTAAGAGAAGGCAAACTTAATCCTGGAAGTATAATAGATAAGTTTATAGGAGAAGATGAGCAAAGTGAAGTGGCAGGAATGTTTAATGCTAAGTTAGGAGAAGAACTTTCACAAGCTCAAAAGGAAAAAGCACTAAATGATACAATAAAGATGGTTAAAAAAAGTAGCTTAGATAGTAAAAGTGAAAAAATAACAGATTTTAATGAACTTCAAACTATAATAAATGATGTAAAGAAGCTTGAAAATTTGCATATTCATTTATAAATAAGAATTAATAAGTGAAAGGTATGGGTGTTTAACAATGGAAGAAAATTTAATGACTTTTGAAGCAAGACTAGAGAATTTGATTAAGGTAGGGAAGAGCAAAAAGAGCATTTTAGAATATCATGAAATCCTTAAGTATTTTGAGGATTTAGCACTTGATAGTGAAACCTATGATAAAGTTTTTGAAAGTTTAGATAATAATAATATTGATGTTTTGAAAATATCTGAAAATCTTGACGAAGAAGATGATGAAGATTTAATTATTGAAAAAGAGATTGGTGAGCTTGAAGAAGTTGACGAAGAAGAAATTAAAAACATTGATACTGTAATACCAGAAGGGCTAAATCTTGAAGATCCAGTTAGAATGTATTTAAAAGAGATTGGTAAAGTTCCACTTTTAACTAGTGAAGAAGAAAGAGAATTAGCAATAAGAATGGAAAATGGCGATGTGGAAGCCAAAAAAAAGCTAGCAGAAGCAAACTTAAGACTAGTTGTTAGCATAGCTAAAAGATATGTAGGAAGGGGTATGTTGTTTTTAGATCTAATTCAAGAAGGTAACCTAGGACTTATAAAAGCAGTTGATAAATTTGATTATACGAAGAATTTTAAGTTTAGTACATATGCTACATGGTGGATAAGACAAGCTATTACTAGAGCTATTGCAGATCAGGCACGTACGATTAGAATTCCAGTTCATATGGTAGAAACAATCAACAAATTAATAAGAATTTCCAGACAATTACTTCAAGAATTAGGAAGAGAGCCTGCGCCTGAAGAGATTGCAGAAAGAATGGAAGTTCCGGTAGAAAGAGTTCGTGAGATAATGAAGATTGCTCAAGAACCAGTTTCACTAGAAACACCAATAGGAGAAGAAGAAGATTCTCATCTTGGAGATTTTATACAAGATGAAAACATGCCAGTTCCTGCAGAAGCTGCAGCATTTGCTTTGCTAAGAGAACAACTAATGGAAGTTATGGAAACTTTATCTGATAGAGAACAAAAGGTACTAAGATTAAGGTTTGGTCTTGATGATGGAAGAGCAAGAACTTTAGAAGAAGTAGGAAGAGAATTCGCTGTTACAAGAGAAAGAATAAGACAAATTGAAGCAAAAGCTCTTAGAAAGCTTCGTCACCCAAGCAGAAGTAAAAAACTAAAAGATTATCTAGAATAAAATGGAGTATTGTATTGAATAAATATCAAGATAGTAAAATAAAAACAGATATAAAAATAGAAACAAAAACAAAGCAGATTTCTAAAAGATTAAAAGCAATAGCGACTTTTGTAGATAAGGATGATATTTTGGTTGATGTTGGCACAGATCATGGATATGTGCCAATATATTTAATTGAGAATGGTATTATTAATAAAGCTATAGCAGCAGATATTAATAATGGACCTTTGTTAATTGCAAAAAAAAACATTGAAGAAAAAGGGCTAGGCGAAAATATAAATCTTAGGTTATCAGATGGACTTTTAAATATTAAGCCAGGTGAGGCAGATACAATATTAGTTGCTGGTATGGGAGGGAATTTGATAATAAATATATTAAAAGAAGGTAACGAGGTTTTAAAAAGTGCTAAAACTTTAATATTATCTCCACATTCAGAATGGTATGCTGTTAGAAGGTATTTGTTTGATAATCTTATTGTTATAAATGAAGAAAAAATGATTGTTGATGAAGGTAAATATTATTTGATATTAAAGTGTGCTTTAGATTATAATGTAAAGGAAAATGAAAAATTTGAGGATGATTTCGAATTATATATGAAATATGGAAAAAAATTAATTGAAAATAAGGATGTCGTTTTAAAACAATATCTATTAAAAGAACAAAAAAAGTTTGATAAAATATTAATAAATATTGAGAAAGATTCAAAAAGAGCAAAAGAGATAAAAATCGAACAAGATTTTATTAATAAGGCTTTGGAATTATTCTAAATAATGGAGGTTGTGTATGGAAGAGATAAAAATTAAAATTAGTGAAAAATCATATGAGTATCCAATTGGAATAACGCTTGATTTAATAGCAAATGATTTTAGAGAAAAGTTTGAATATGATATTGTGCTTGCAAAGGTGGATGGTAAATTAACTGAGTTATACAAATCAATTAATTGTGATTGTGAAGTTGAGTTTTTAGCAACAAATACATCACTTGGAAATGAAGCTTATAAAAGAAGTACTACGCTTTTAATGTTAAAGGCATTTTATGATGTTTGCGGTCAGGATAATATCGAAAAGATAGTTGTTCAGTATTCATTAAGCAAAGGCTATTACTGCGATTTTAAAGCAAGTGTTCCTTTGAATCAAGAGCTGATTAATAGGGTGACTATTAGGATGAATGAATTAGTTGATGAAAATATTCCTATCAAAAAACGCTCGGTATCAACTGATAAAGCTATTGAGTTATTTAAAAATCACAAAATGTATGATAAAGAAAAACTCTTTAAATTTAGAAGAAGTTCTAGAGTGAATCTTTATAGTATCAATAAATATGAAGATTATTATTATGGATACATGGTTCCTAGCACAAAATATCTTAAATACTTCAAACTACATTTATATGATGAAGGTTTTTTACTTCAATTACCTGAAAAAGAAGCACCTTGGGAAATAAAAGAATTCAAACCTCATATTAAACTTTTTGAGGTTTTAAAGGAATCTTCAAGATGGTCGGAGTTATTGGGTTTAGATACAGTTGGAGCGTTAGATGAAAGAATAACTATGGGTAAATTTAGAGATATGATTCTTGTTCAAGAAGCATTGCAAGAAAAAAAGATTTCTAAAATTGCTGAAAAAATAATTGAAAAAGGTAATGTTAAGTTTGTTATGGTTGCAGGACCTTCTTCTTCAGGTAAAACAACATTTTCTCATAGGTTATCAATTCAGTTAATGGCACATGGTTTAAAACCGCACCCAATACCTATAGATGATTATTTTGTAAATAGAGAGAATTCTCCTAGAGATGAATCGGGAGACTATGATTATGAAGCTTTAGAAGCACTTGATATTGAACAACTTAACAAAGATTTGACGGCACTTGCTAAAGGTGAGTTAGTACAAATGCCAACATATAATTTTAAATCAGGAAAAAGAGAATACAAAGGTAAGCAATTACAACTTGATGAAGATAGTATTCTTATCATTGAAGGAATACATGGCCTTAATGACAAATTGACATATTCTCTTCCAAAAGATAGTAAATTTAAAATATATATTTCTGCTTTGACTCAACTTAATATTGATGAGCATAATAGGATTCCTACTACGGATGGAAGGTTATTGAGAAGAATAATAAGAGATGAAAGAACTAGAGGAGCTAGTGCAAGTGATACAATAGCTCGTTGGCCTTCAGTTAGAAAAGGTGAAGAAAAACACATTTTTCCATTTCAAGAAGAAGCAGATGCAATGTTTAATTCTGCATTGATTTATGAATTTGCTATATTAAAACAGTATGCAGAACCAGTTTTATTTGGTGTTCCTAAAGATAGTAAAGAATATATTGAGGCAAAGAGACTATTGAAATTCCTTGATTATTTCATAGGTGTGAGCAGCGAAGCAGTACCTCCGAATTCACTTTTAAGAGAGTTTATCGGTGGTGGATGTTTTAATGTATAAATAGTTGATAATAGGTTCGTTTTGTGTTATAGTTTTCAATTGAGTAGAACAAATGATCGCAGCTGTAATATCGAAAGATAGCAGGTGAGGAAAGTCCGGGCTTCATAGGGCAGGATGCCGGATAACGTCCGGTGGAGGCAACTCTAAGGCTAGTGCAATAGAAATATACCGCCATATTTATATGGTAAGGGTGGAAAGGTGGCTTAAGAGACCACCGCTTTACTGGTAACAGTAGAGGCTCTGTAAACCCCATCCGAAGCAAGACCGAATAAGAAAGCGTAAGTGGCCCGCTAGCTTTCGGGTAGGTCGCTTGACCTATATGGCAACATACAGGCTAGATAGATGATCATTCAACGACATAACCCGGCTTATCGTTCTGCTCAATTAAAAAATCCTTAAAAAGTGCTTGCACATTTTAAGGATTTTTTAATTGTAGTTATATAAGTTTGCCGTATTTTTCTTCACAGTACATACATCTATAAACTTCTTTTTCTTTGTCAGTTAATACAAAAACCTGATCTAGTTCCTGTTCGATAGAGGTTATGCATCTAGGGTTATTGCATCTGATAACGTTTGTTACTTTATCAGGAATTTTTAACTGTTCTTTATCACAAATCTTTCCATCTTTAATAATATTAACGGTAATATTGTGATCGATAAAACCTAATAAATCTAAATTTAGTAAATCAATGGAACCTTCAATTTTAATTATATCTTTCTTGTTCATTTTTTGGCTTTTAGCATTTTTTATAATTGCTACCTGGCAATCTAGTTTATCAAGTCCTAAATATTTGTAAATAGACATTGAGTAACCAGCTTTTATATGATCTAAAACGAAACCATTTTGTAAACTTCCAACATTTAACATTAGACATTCACCTCCAGTAGAGTAAGTATTAGTGCCATTCTTACATATACTCCATATTGAACTTGTTTAAAGTAAGCTGCTCTTTCGTCTTTATCAACTTCGACAGATATTTCATTAACTCGAGGAAGAGGATGTAAAACTAACATATCTGACTTTGCTAAATCCATCTTTTCTTTGTTTAGTATATAACTATCCTTTAATCTAATATAATCTTCTTCATTGAAAAAACGTTCCTTTTGAACTCTTGTCATATATAAAATATCTACATCAACGATTGCATCTTCAAGGCAAATTTTTTCAATAAAAGGTATGTTGTTTTTTTCTAATACATTTTCTTTAATGTAATCAGGTAGCCTTAGTTCTTTAGGGGAAATAAGAGTGAAACGTATTCCTTTATATCTTGATAAAGCGTGAATTAATGAATGAACAGTTCTTCCGAATTTTAAATCACCACAAAGACCTATAGTTAAATTATCTAGTCTGCCTTTTAGTGATCTTATAGTTAGTAAATCAGTTAAAGTCTGAGTAGGATGCTGATGCCCTCCGTCACCTGCATTAATAACTGGAATTGAGGCAACTTTTGAAGCAACTAAAGGTGCGCCTTCTTTAGGGTGTCTCATTGCGCAAATATCTGCGTAACAAGATATCATTCTAATGGTATCTGATACACTTTCACCTTTTGCTGCAGAGCTTGAATCTGCTGAAGAAAAACCTAATACATTTCCTCCAAGACTTAACATGGCAGATTCAAAACTGAGTCTTGTTCTAGTGCTTGGTTCGTAAAAAAGTGTTGCAATTTTCTTGCCAGTACAACTAGTTTTATATTTTTCGAGATTGTTTTCTATGTCATTTGCTAAGTCTAATAGTCTATCTAGTTCTTCTACTGAGAAGTCTAATGGGCTTATTAGATGTTTCATTATTTTGCTCATGGATATAATCCTTTCTTTTAGTGATTTCTAATCATTAATCTGAAATAACTCATTAATATGATAATATAAAAATAAAAAAAACACAAGCAAATCTATTGACAATATGTTACATTTATAATATTATAAGTTAAATCATTTAAACATAATAGAAAAATTAGAACGGAGGTATTTAATTGTATATTGCCTTTTGGAGTAAGTTTTCAGGGCGTAATGCTACATCAACGAATATGTTAGCAATTAGTTTAGTTTCAAGCATGATATGTTTATCTAATACTATTGTTATAAAAAGTCAGCACCTAGATGAAGAATTAACTAATAGTATGCCTAGAAGTAATATTTTTATAAAAGAAGATTTTGCATATTACGCAAGAAAAGGAATAGATGCTTTAGTAGATAGGGCAAAGCTTGACTACCTTTCAAAGGAAGTTGTATATGAGAATTTAATAAGTTTTAACAAAGAAAGACTTTTTTATCTGCCAACAAGTAGCAGAAAAAGTAAAGAGATTTATGAATATGAATTAGCAAACAATCTTTCGAAGATTTTAAAAGTATTTGAAGAGCTTGAAGAGATAGTTTTAGTAGACAGTTTGTATGGTTATAATTCTATTTCAAAGATGATTTTAGAAGAAGCTAAGGTTGTAGTGGTTAATATTTCCCAGAATACTAATCAGAATCTAATAGAAGATTTATCAAAAGAAATTTGGAGTGAGAATGCAGTTTTTTTAGTTGGCAGATATGATGAGAAGTCTAATGATGACATAGCTAATATAGCATCAAGGTATAACATTAAAAAAGACAGAATAATAGGAATTCCTTATAATATAGAGTTTGCTGATGCTGTTTTCAATAATAAAGCATTAGAATTTATTAAAAAGAACCAGAAAGCAAAAAAGAACTCTGAGAATTATAAGTTTGTTATGTCTGTGTATAAAGCTGCTGAGATGATATTAAAAAGGGCGGGGTATTGTATAGATGTTAAAAAGGGAGAAATATAGCATAAGAAGCATAAAAGATTTGATTGACATAATCTCTGAAGAGTTTAATGGTATATTAAGAGCTAATCTTTATGAAATAGGATTAGACGAGATAGACCTTATTAGATTGCGCAACAAAAAAAGAGAGCTAAGGGGAGCTTTAAAATGTTGTGGAATAGGAGATAAAGGTAGTAAGAATTATATAAAATCTGCAATAAAAGATATTCTAATAGAAAAGGATTATATTAATAAAGATAATATTAACGATATAATACATTTTGAAACATCTAAAAGATTAAGTGTTATGGATATGTTTGATATTCTTTTATATAAATATATAAATGAATACAATGATTTAGGCCTAAGTGTATTAATTGAAAAATATAATCTTGATAAACCTAAAGAGCTTACTGATGGTTTTATATATAAGATTACTAAAGAAGATATAGAGAGCGTATACTATAATGAATCACTTAACCTAACTTTTAACGATAAGTTAGATATCCTTGTTCAAAGAATATATTCTTCCTATAGGGGATTAGGAATAATTGATGATATTAGAGATCAGATAATTGATGGAGTATCAGGTGGGGTATCAGGTGGGGAAAAGCTTGATAGCATTTGGATTTTTTATAAAGGCAAATCTATTCATTTATCATTTTTGCATTTTTCTAATGAAGTTGAGTTAGAAAGAATTTGTATGAATATATACAGATATGGTCATCCAGGCCAGTTGTCAAGAACTAAGGGATATATTGTCAACGAGATGAAAGACAATTCAAGAGTTGTTGTAGTAAGACCACCATTTTCAGAAAGTTTCGCTTTTTTTGTAAGAAAGTTTGACAGTGTTAAAAACAAAACAGTAAATGAGTTATTTACTTGTAAGGGTAGTGAAAAAATTCATTCTTTGTTGAAATGGATTGTTAAAGGATGCCAAGTAGTTGGTCTTACTGGTTCACAAGGAAGTGGTAAGACTACACTATTAATGAGTTTAATCTCATATATTCACCCATCTTATACGATTAGGGTTCAGGAATTAGCTTTTGAACTTAATTTAAGAAAGATATATAAAGATAGGAATATATTGACATTTAGAGAAACTGATCATATAAGCGGTCAGGAAGGCTTGGATTTGCAAAAGAAAACAGATGGAGTAGTTAATATTTTAGGAGAAGTTGCAACAGCGCCTGTTAGTGCGTGGTTAGTTCAGATGAGTATGGTAGCAAGTTTGTTTACGATGTTTACGCATCATGCAAAGACTACAGATGATCTTATTAAGCATATGAGAAATAGTTTATTAAGTTGCGGTCTTTTTAAGGATGAACTTATTGCTTGCGAGCAAGTAGTAGAGGCTATAAGGTTTGATGTTCATATGAATAAAGATATTGAAGGTAATAGATATATAGAAAGAATTACTGAGATTGTTCCATATTTTAACGAAAAAACGAATCTTATAACTTACAAGAAAAATGAGTTGATAGAGTATGTAGATGATGAATATAGGCTTATTGGAAAAATCACTAAAAAAACAGCTGAAAATATGATTGCAAATTTAACAAAAAAGCAGGTTAAGGAGTTTTATGAAGAACTTTATACTTAAGATGACATACAAGATATTTATGAATTTTTTTCTTACTAGTGATATTACTAAAAGGTTATATAACCGATTGAGTATAGTTTATCCGTTAACTAAAAATGCTATACCAAATATAATAGCAAGAATGTATATAAAGTTAATTAGTCTATTGTTAATAGTTGTTTTCTCACTTATGATTTTTGCAAATATTTCAGTTTATTATATGGCAATAGTAGTTCTAATGTCTTATGTAATATGTAGCAATTATATATATAAGAGTTTAGAAGAACTACAAGTAAAGCTATTAGTTCAGCTAGAACAGTTTATTACTGATGTAAGGTTTAGGTTTCAATTTGATGGGATGCTTTTAGAAGCACTTTTAGAAGCGATAAATAATGCAAAGTATGAGATGATGGTTCAAGGAGAACAAATATGCGAATATCTAAGCAGGATTGAAGAAAGTGGAGAAGTTAATCCTTATAAAGATATAGCGCCAGATAAATTCTTTATGACATTTTATGCTATGTGTGAAACAGTTTTAATGTATGGGGATAAAAAGATCGAGAATAATTCATTGTTTTTGAAGAATTTAGCTTATTTAAAAGAAGACATTAATATTGAGATATTAAAAAGAAAAAAAGTAAAAACTGCTTTTATGGGGTTGATAGGAGTAACACTTTTACCAGTATTTGCAATAAAACCTATCGAATATTGGGCTGTTAATAATATGCCTGACATCAAGTATCTTTATGAAGGTAAAACAAGTGCTATAATAACTATAAGCTTAGTAATAATAACTATAATAATCTATTCTGTTATAGTTCATTTAAAATACGAGGCAGTTGACAAGATGCACAAATCAAGCATTGTTATAAAGATAAGTAAAAACAAATTCATTAGTGATTTTTTTCTAAATCATATTTCAAAAAGATATCATAAATATACTAAGTTGAATCTTTTGTTAAAAAAGATTGTATATCCGTATGATATAAAAGAATTTTTAATAAAAAGATATTTTAATACTCTCACAGTATTTATTATCAGTAATACTATATTAGTTAGTATTTATATAAGTGAAAAAACAAGATACTCTATATTCGCATTTTTGTTAACTATAATACTAAGTATTTTTGCATTTTTTTATGAGAATGCAAAGATTAGTTTTATAAAACAGGTATTATTACTTCAAAGAGAAGAAGAGGTAGTCAGATTTCAAACTATCATTCTTATTATGATGCATATGGATAGAGTTACTGTTGAGAGTATTATTAATTGGATAGAAGAGTTTGCTGTTGTATTTAAAAGTGATTTAGAGATTATATCAGATAAATTCTCATATAAAGGATTTAAAGTATTTGTTGAATATAAAGACAAAATTGCATTTTTACCTTTTGCAAGACTTATGGATAGTTTTATAGCTTGTGATTCTATGAACATAGAAAGAGCCTTTGAAGATATCGAAACGGATAGAAGATTTTATGTTGAAAAGCACAAACAAGATAACGAACAAATGATAGATAATAAAGCAATGATATGTAAGATGATATCTTTTATACCTATTTGCGTTATCATTATAACAAAACTTATATATCCATTTGTTTTGTATGGGGTGAATCAATTGAGTGGATTTAATATGTAATTTTAATAACCGACAAAAAACAATTAAAGAACAAAAGTAAATAAAGAACAAAACTAAATAAAGATAAAATAATTAAAGAACAAAAGTAAATAAAGAACAAAAATAAATAAAGAAAAGAGGGATTTGATAATGGAAAATAGTTTAAAAGGGCTTTTGTT
>CAZIGN010000004.1:42037-45244 GCA_964538805.1 uncultured Lachnospiraceae bacterium | reverse complement strand
TAAATAAAGAAAAGAGGGATTTGATAATGGAAAATAGTTTAAAAGGGCTTTTGTTAGCAGCAGGAACAATAATTACATGTGTTGTCATAACATTGGGGTTTTTTATATCAAGAGAGGCACAGACAACAGCCAATAATGGCGCTAAACAGATAAATAATCTAAATGCTGAATTTTTAGAGAGTAATAAAAGTATGTATGATGGTAATACGGTTTCAGGGAGCGAAGTAATTAATTCGATTTCAAAGATGAGTAACGAAAGTACTGGTATTTGTGTTAAAACAAAGCTATCTACAACTTTTTATAATTATGATTTTGATGTAACAACGGGTGAACTAAGAAGCAAGATTAATCTTTTATACAATAAAGCAGGAGATACTTTTGCAAATGAGTATATTAACCCTTCGGCTATGTTTAGTGCGATTGTAGTGAGAAATAAAAATCAAGTTATAACAGGAATTGTATTTACACAGGTGTAAGGTTTGTTTTTGAATAAGGAGGATTATTTATGGATGAGGGAATGGAACTTTTTTATACAGCATTGATTATAATTATATTTTTGACCGCTATTATACTGTTTTTATATTTGTCTTCTTTATATTCAAACATATATGACTATGTGTTAGAAGAAAACAACAAGAATCCTATAATTATATTGAAAGGGGATAAAATGATTTTTTAGTCATTAGGTCTAATGATTATTTTTATAAATAACAAAACTTAATGACTGATTATATTATTCTAAAAGAGTATGAATGACATATATGGAAGAGTTATATTTATATTTTTAGCAGCTGTTATTATGTTTTTGAGTCCAATAAGATTATATATGATAAGAAGAGATAATCTCATACAATCATATGTACAAACGGAAGTTGTATATCTTACTAATAATATTAAGAACACAGGAGTGCTGACTAAAGAAGAATACATAATGTTTTTAACTAAGTTAGGTAAAACAGGCAAATTATTTGATGTTAACATTGAAAAAGAAACGAAAACTAAAGGATTTGAAAAAATCAAAATAGATGAAAGTTTTACAAAACATATATTTGAACTTGATGATTTTATAAGGATTAGAGTTGAACAAAAAGATTGTAATAATCCAATAATGGCATATTTTGGTGGAAGTATTAGAGGCATATATGAAAAGTGAAAGTATATTTGGAATAGTATTTATTATAATTATATATTGTTTTTTTTCTATTAATGATTTTGAGTTTGCTTTTATGGACAAACATATATACACACAATCGATAGAAAATGACATTCTTGATGAAGCGTTGATAGAGACTTTAGATTACGTTTTAAAAGAAGAAGTTGATATCTATATGCAAAAAACAAAAAATGAAAATGTTCTTAATGAGTATGTAAAACAGTTAGAAAAAATAAAAAAGAAAACGAAAAACGGTAATTACAAGGAGAATGTTCTGTTCTTTTTAATTATTAGAAAAGATAGGTTTTCAGTCTATTATGATGATAAATGGATTGATGAACAAATAAGTAATGAATATGATTATGAAGCTGATAAAAACAGTTATTTACATGAGAAGTTAATAAATAAAATTCTAGAGCATATAAATAGAGCTTTAAAAAACAAGAAGAGAATAAAAAAAGATTATAAGGCTATTTTGCCTTATAATCAAGGTGAAGACTGGTATAATACATTAAAACAAAGTAGTCTTTTTGTTATATTTAAAGAGGATTCACATACTTATAATGGAAAAACTTTCGAAATACTTAATGTATCTGGAGCAAGAGCTTATAATAGCATTTCTTAGGGTGACGCTTTTAAGATTCATCTGATATATTTTCAGTATCTGTTTTAGTGTCTGAGTTTGTTATGTAAACATGTATTTTGTCAATTCGGTTTTTATCCATTGAAGTAACTACGAATTTGTAACCTGGAATTTCAATTTCGTCATTTTCTTCTGCAAGTCGATCCAGCTTTTCAATTATAAAACCACCTAGAGAATCGTAATCATCAGAAGTAAGGTTGGAATTAAAGGCTTCATTAAAATCATCAAGTTTCATCTGGCCATCAAGTAGGTACTCGAATTCATTAATAGGTTTTAGAGCATCTTCTTCGTCGCCGTCGTATTCATCTCTTATTTCACCAACTATTTCTTCAAGTAAGTCTTCAAGAGATAACATACCAATAGCAGCACCATATTCATCAAGTATAATTGATATATTAACAGAAGCTGTTCTCATCTCAAATAGCAGTTCTGATAAACGTTTATATTCATGAGTAAAATATGCTTCTCTCATATAGTCTCTTACATTAAAATTATTCTCTAATTTATGAAAAAAAACATCTTTAATGTTAATAATTCCAATGACATTCTCAGATGAGTGTTCATAAACTGGTATTCGTGTGTATCTTTCTTTGTAGAAAGATTCTATTAATTCATCATAAGTACAATTAACTTCAACCATAGTCATATCAATTCTAGGGATCATAATATCTCTAGCACAAGAGTTACCAAAATCGAAAACATTTTTAATCATTGCTCGTTCATCAGTCTCTAAAAGACCTTCTTCGTGACCAACATCAACAATTGTTCTAAGCTCGGTTTCTGTAAGCAAAGCCTTTTTAGAATTAGAATCAATACCTAATATTCTAAGTATTATATTAGCAAGAGCATTAATGATAATTATTACAGGTGTTAGTACAATCATTAGGAAATATATAAAAGGCGTATAGGCTAAGGCAATTTTTTCTGCATGCAAAGTAGCAATAGTCTTCGGTGTAATCTCACCAAATATTAATACAAGTATAGTAACTACAAAAGTTGCAGCTGTTATCATATGATTACCAAATACATCTTGTACAAATAATGTAGCAAGTGCAGATGTGGTGATATTAACTATATTATTACCTATTAAGATTGCACTAAGTAACTTTGAAGGATTATCTGTTATCTTTATAAGCAAAGCCGCTCTTTTACTTCCTGATTCTGATAAACTCCTAAGTCTAACTTTGTTAACTGTTGTAAGCGCTGTCTCAGCAGATGAAAATAATGCTGAAAAAACTAATAAAATAATAATGCTAATTAACATTATCGTACTGTCACTGTCCAATTTTTTGATCTCCCTATTGATAAATGTTTTATTTTGTACACATTCATAAATGTGTTTATATATTAAATGATTTTACTTTATTAGCTAGGTAATGTCAATAAAAACGCAACATAAGTCTATTAGCAA
>CAZIGN010000004.1:0-41937 GCA_964538805.1 uncultured Lachnospiraceae bacterium | reverse complement strand
TATAAACTACTATAAATATAGAAAAAGCAAGAACTAAAAAGTACTTTTATAATTGCATTTCATATGTTATAATACAAAAAGTCAAGAAGGCATATATTTCAAAGAAAGGATAAATGCATAACCTGTTATGTAGCAATATAAACGGGGTTAAGTTTTATGATTATTTTTAAGATAAAATAATCTAAAATATGCAAGGTAATAATTATGAAACGTATAAAAACTATTACAACTCAAACTTTAAAAAACACAATGAAAAAAGGTGGATGTGGAGAATGTCAAACATCTTGCCAGTCAGCTTGTAAAACATCTTGTACAGTTGGAAACCAAAGCTGCGAAAACAACAAATAATAGTTCAGTTTAATGAATACACTAGCAGCGGTATATCATTCCCGCTGCTTTCGTGTGTTTGAAAGGAGAAAATGTGATACACCAATATAAGAGTAATGGCTTTAATATTGTTTTAGATGTCAACAGTGGTTCAGTACATGTTGTTGATGATTTAGTATATGATATTATTCCATTATATGAAAAGAATAAAAATAAAAAAGAAGTTATAAAAAGCATTTTAGAATTGCTTGATAAAGTTGAATATACTGCTAGTGAACAAGATGTTTACGATGCATTAGAGGATATAGATGAGTTAGTCCAAAATGGACAACTGTATACTGAAGATATATATAAAGACTACATAATTGATGTTAATAAAAGACAAACAGTAGTCAAAGCGCTTTGCCTCCACATTGCACATGATTGTAATCTTGCTTGCAAATATTGTTTTGCAGAAGAAGGTGAATACCATGGCAGAAGAGCACTTATGAGTTTTGAAGTTGGAAAAAAAGCACTTGATTATTTAATTAGTCACTCAGGCAATAGAGTTAATCTTGAAGTGGACTTTTTTGGCGGTGAGCCATTAATGAATTTTGATGTTGTAAAACAATTAGTTGAATATGGAAGAAGTAAAGAAAAGGAATTTAATAAGAACTTTAGATTCACATTAACAACTAATGGAGTTTTGCTAAATGACGATATAATGGAATTTGCCAATAAAGAAATGTCGAATATAGTACTTAGCTTAGATGGAAGAAAAGAAGTCAATGATTCAATGAGACCTTTTAGAAATGGTAAAGGAAGCTATGATTTAATCGTTCCTAAATATCAAAAACTAGCAGAATCAAGAGAACAGAACAACTATTATGTAAGAGGAACATTTACTAGAGATAATCTGGATTTTTCAAATGATGTTATTCATTTTGCAGACTTAGGATTCAAACAAATGTCTATTGAACCAGTAGTAGGATCAGAAGAAGAACCTTATTCAATAAGATATGAAGACCTACCTAAAATCATGGAAGAATATGATAAATTAGCATTAGAATATATAAAAAGAAGAAATGAAGGAAATGGGTTTAACTTCTTTCATTTTATGATAGATTTAGAACAAGGTCCTTGTGTTGCTAAGAGATTATCAGGATGTGGTTCAGGAACTGAGTATTTAGCAGTAACACCTTGGGGAGACTTTTATCCTTGCCACCAGTTTGTAGGAGAAGAAGAGTTCTTACTTGGTAACGTAGATGAAGGAATTATAAAAAATGATTTAGTAAAAGAATTTAAATCATGTAATGTATATTCTAAAGAAAAATGTAAAGAATGTTTTGCTAAATATTATTGTAGTGGAGGTTGTGCTGCAAATGCTCATAAATTTCATGGTTCAATTCATGATGCATATGATATCGGTTGTGAAATGCAAAGAAAAAGGGTTGAATGTGCAATAATGATTAAGGCAAGTGAACAATAAAGGAAACTACAATGCAATAAGAAGCAATTTTAAATAGCGAGTATATGGATGTAAAAGTATAGATAGAGTATCAATACTAATAATATAAAAATTAAAAAAGGAAGGTTTTTTACGATGAAGAAACAAAGAGGAATTATCTATTTTCTGATTTCTTTAGTACTAATTGCAGCAGTTTGTTTTATTGCAGCCTTTGGTATAGGAAAAGAAAACAAAGGAAGTGCTAAAAACATAGTACTAGGACTAGATTTAAAAGGTGGAGTAAGCATAACTTATGAAGTTGTTGGGGATTCACCATCAAGTACAGATTTTAATGACACTATTAACAAGCTTAAAAAAAGAGTTATGGAGTTTAGTACAGAAGCAGATGTATACAGTGAAGGCGATAGAAGAATAACTGTAGATATTCCGGGAGAAGATGATGCTGGTAAAGTATTAGATGAACTTGGAAAACCTGGTTCGATTCAGTTTATAACAGATTATGAAGCTGAAAATGAAAAAGTATGGTTAGGTGGAGAAGACATAAAGAATGCAACTCCTTCATACAAAAAAAATGAAACTACAAATCAGACAGAATATATTATCCAGTTAGAGATGACACCTGAGGCTACTACTACATTTAAAGAATTAACTACTCAGTTTATTCAAAAACAGATATATATAGTATATGATGGTGAAGTATTATCGGCTCCTTATATACAAGCAATAATATCTGATGGTAAAGCACAAGTTGATGGAATGGAAGATTTTGAAGAAGCGGAAGAATTAGCTTCTATGATAAGAATAGGTTCACTTAAATTAGAGCTAGAAGATATTAGTTCTAAAGTTGTAGGAGCAAAGCTTGGAAAAGATGCGCTTTCAACTAGTTTGTTTGCTGGTCTTATAGGTTTTGCAATTATAGTATTGTTTATGTTGTTTGTATATAGAATACCAGGAGTTGCGGCTTCACTAGCTCTAGTTATGTATGTTTCAGGCGTTCTAGTTTTGTTAAATGGATTTGACGCAACATTAACACTACCTGGTATAGCGGGTATAATTTTGTCTATTGGTATGGCAGTTGATGCAAATGTAATTATCTATGCAAGAATAAAAGAAGAAATTGCAGAAGGTGTTGCAGTTGAAACAGCAATAAAGACAGGCTTTAACAAAGCAACTTCAGCAATAGTAGATGGTAATGTAACAACACTTATTGCAGCTGTTATTCTTTGGTACAAGGGTTCTGGTACAGTTCAAGGTTTTGCACAAACCTTAGCAATTGGTATAGTATTTTCTATGTTTACTGCAATGGTAATAAGTAGATTACTTATAAAATCATTATATGCAATAGGCTTTAAAGATGAAAAATTCTATGGTAAACAAAAGCTTAGAAAAACTATAGATTTCTTAAAATACAGAAAAGTATTTTTCGCTATTTCATTAATTGCTGCTCTTACAGGAATAACTTTGATGGGTCTTAACCAATCAGATATAGTAAAGTCAAAAGACGGCATACTTAATTATAGTGTCGAATTTAAAGGTGGATTAGCAACAACTGTAGAGTTTGACAAAGATTACACTATTGATGATTTCAATTCGAAAATCAAACCTGAAATAGTATCTATAATTGGTGATGAAGATGTAACCGGTAATGATATACTTGATTCAAAACAACTAGCATTTAAATCAAAAATAATAGATGAAGAAAAAAAATCACAAGTTAAAAAAATGCTTATAGAAAAATTTGGAGCACTAGAAGATAGTTTCGAAGAAGTTAGCATTAGCTCAACAATAAGTGATGAAATGAAAGAAGATGCAATAACAGCTATATTAATTGCAGTAGCATTAATGTTACTTTATATCTTCATAAGATTTAGAGACATAAGATTTGCTAGTAGTGCAGTTATAGCCTTAGTTCATGATGTAATGGCAGTATTAACTTTTTATGTACTATCATGGACATCAGTTGGTAATACTTTTATTGCTTGTATGCTTACAATTCTTGGATATTCTATAAATGCTACGATAGTAATATTTGATAGAATAAGAGAAAACCTAGCAGAAAACTCAAAGAATGTAGACCTTAAAGAAGTTGTAAATAGAAGTATAACTCAGACACTTACAAGAAGTATATATACTTCACTTACAACAGGAGTTATGGTGATTGTATTATACATCCTTGGCGTTACATCTATAAAAGAATTTGCATTGCCTTTAATTATTGGTATTATAGTAGGTGCATATTCATCGGTGTTAATAACAGGAGCACTTTGGTACACAATGGCTAAGAAGAAATATTCTAAATAGCTAGCATATAAATAAAGCCTCTTTTGCAGCTATAGCTGCTAAGAGGTTTGTTTGGTTTTATACATCACAATATTTTATGGTCAAAGGAGGACTTATGAGTAGGTGGATGATACATACAAAAAAAGCAGAATTTGATGAAATTTCTAAGAAACATAAAATAAGTCCCATGCTTGCAAGAATAATTAGAAATAGAGATATTGTTACAGATGATGAAATTAAAGAATATCTTGAAGTAGATGTTAATAAGATGCATAATCCGTTATTGTTAAAAGATATGAAGAAAGCCTCGGATATTATTATAGAAAAGATAAGCAAAGGTTTTAATATAAGAATAATAGCTGATTATGATATTGACGGAATTTGCTCTGGTTATGTGTTGTTTAAAGGATTGAAAAGATTAGGCGCTAATGTATCGATTGCTATACCAGATAGAATAGCAGATGGTTATGGAATTAGCATTGACATAATAAATAAAGCAGCTAAAGATAATATAGATACAATAATAACTTGTGATAACGGAATAGCTGCAATAAAGCAAATTGAACATGCAAGAAATCTTGGAATAACAGTAATAGTAACAGATCATCATGAAGTTCCTTTTGAAGTGATTGATAATAAAAGACAACCTATTAAAGTAGGTGCAAATGCAACAATTAATCATAAACAAGAAGAGTGTGGATACCCATTTAAGCATCTGTGCGGAGCCGGGGTTGCCTACAAGTTAATAGAGTATTTGTATAAAAGAAACAATATTGATAACAGTGAAGTTTTAGAACTCTTAGAGTACGTAGCGATTGCTACTATAGGGGATGTTGTTTTGTTAAAAGGAGAAAACAGAACAATAGTAAAATATGGTTTGAAGCTTCTTAATAATACTAAAAATATAGGACTTAAAGAATTAATTACAATATGCGATATAAAAACAAGAATAACTAGTTATCATATTGGTTTTGTGATAGGACCTTGTCTAAATGCTAGTGGCAGATTAGATACAGCTCTTAAAGGATTAGAACTTTTATTAACAGATGATCTTAGAAAAGCTAAGGAACTTGCTTTAGAGCTAAAACAACTTAATGATAGCAGAAAAGACATGACACAAAATGGTGTTATTGATGCAACAGAATATGTAGAGAAAAATATTCCTAAAGAAAATAAAGTTTTAGTAGTATATTTAGAAGACTGCCATGAATCATTAGCAGGAATTATAGCAGGAAGAATAAGAGAAGCATACTATAAACCAGTATTTGTTCTTACTAAGACCAAAGAAGGAATAGTTAAAGGATCAGGAAGATCAATAGAAGGCTACAATATGTTTGAAGAACTTACAAATTGCAAAGATCTGCTATTAAAGTTTGGTGGTCATGAAATGGCTGCAGGACTAAGTTTGCTTGAAGAAAACATATATAAATTTGGAGACATCTTAAATGAATGCAACAAACTAACTTCTGATGAACTAGAACAAAAAACCTGGATAGACCTTAGGTTGCCACTTGATTATGCAGATGTTTCGTTTGTAAATGAATTAGAATTACTAGAACCTTTTGGAAAAGGTAATGAAAAACCTGTTTTCGCAGAAAAAGATGTAAGAGTGCAAGGATTTAGAATAATAGGTAAAAATCAAAACTATGGAAAATTTACACTACTTACATCATCTAATAATAGAATGGATGGAATGTATTTTAAAGATCCGATAGAAATAATGAATATGATTGAACAAAGGTATGGAAGAGAAGAATTAGAAAAAGCACTAGAGAGTAAGCCGAATAATATAGTGCTAAAAATCCTTTTTTATCCTACAATAAATGAATATAATGGTAACATAAAAAGTCAGGTAATTATAAACGAAATATCGTTTTGAATAAAATATATTAAAAAGTTTAGGAGGTGTAAGAATGCAAATAGGTATAAGGGCACATGATATGGAAAAAGCCAATAATATAGAAGAGTTAGTAGAAAACATATCTAAAAAAGGTTTTAGTTGTGCACAGTTAGCTTTAGGAAAAGCAATTAATAATTTTAAAACAGATGTAAATGCAATGACACCAGGTTTAGCTCTTTATTTAAAAAGGATATTTCAAAAAAACAATGTGGATATTGCAGTTTTAGGTTGTTATTTAAACTTAGGCGCTCCAGATGAAAAACTAATTGAAGAAACAAAAAAAGTCTATAAAGCGCATATAAGATTTGCATCGATTTTAGGTTGTGCTATGGTTGGAACAGAAACAGGAGCAGTTAATAATGAATATATTTTCGAAGAAAGAAATAAAAGTGAAGAAGCTCTAAAAATATTTATAAATAATTTTAGGGAAATAGTTGAATATGCAGAAAAAATGGGCGTGATAATAGGTATTGAGCCTGTTGCAAATCACATAGTATATAATATGCAAAGAGCAAAAATAGTCTTAGAAGAAATAAATTCTCCTAACTTACAAATAATATTTGATCCAGTAAATTTAATAACAATGGATAACTATCAAGAACAAAACAAAATGATGATTGATGCGATAAACCTCTGTGGAGATGATATCGCAGTATTGCATTTGAAAGATTTTATTGTACAAGATAATAAAATCAAACATGTAATAGCAGGTGATGGAATGTTAGATTATAAACTTTTAATGAATTGGGTTAGAAAAGATAAACCTTATATTCATGCATTGTTAGAAGACACTAATCCACAAAATGTTCTGTTTGCAAGAGATTTTGTGCTAGATGAATATGATTTGATTAGAAAATAATAATATAAAAAAGGAAGGAAAATGCAAATCTATAAAGTTTATAGATTACAACAAAGTAAATACTTAGTTGGGCATGGTTAATAAAATGAAGAAAATAGAAGAATACATAAGAGATATAGAAAACTTCCCTGAAGAAGGAATAATATTTAGAGATATAACAACAGTCTTACAAGATGCTGATGGTTTGAGATTGTCAGTAGATGCTATTCAAGATAAAATCAAAGATTTAGAATTTAATATAGTTGTAGGACCGGAATCAAGAGGGTTTATTTTTGGAGTACCTATAGCATATAACCTCCATAAAGGCTTTGTCCCAGTTAGAAAAAAAGGTAAGTTACCATGTGAAACAGTTGAAAAAGAATATGAATTAGAATATGGAAGTGCAATAATTGAAATGCACAAAGATTCGATTAAACCAGGAGATAAAGTTGTAATAGTTGATGATTTAATAGCAACAGGTGGAACAATCGAAGCAATTGTTAAACTTATAGAGCAACTAGGTGGAGAAGTTGTAGGTGCTGTATTTTTAATAGAACTTGAAGGATTAAATGGAAGAGATAAACTTAAAGGATATAATGTAGAATCTATCATAAAATATGATGATAAATAAAGGAATTAGTTGCAATTTTCTATAAAAATACTTATAATACTAAATAATATGCAAAAAACAATTCGCAGATAATCAGTGTGAGCTAACATGATTGTGTTAGCTTTTTTAAAAAGTTTGCATTCTAGAACGGAGAATCTATATGAACAGGAAAAAGATTGAAGACGAGAAAATTATTACCATAGATAATGACACTAACAATAACAACCTTGTCAAAGATCCCAAAGATTACGAACATCCAGAAGAATTATATGAGTTGTTAGTAGAGTCGATAGAAAAATATCACCCTTCAACTGATATAACACTAATTAAAAAAGCATTTGATATAGCAAATGATGCACACAAAGACCAAAAGAGAAGATCGGGAGAACCATATATAATTCATCCACTTTCTGTTGGTATTATTCTTGCGGAATTAGAACTTGATAAAGAAACTATAATAGCAGGGATATTGCATGACGTCGTAGAAGATACAGTTATGACACTGCATGAAATAAGCGACGAATTCGGAGATGAAGTTGCTTTATTAGTTGACGGAGTAACCAAGTTAACACAATTATCATATTCAAAAGACAAAGTAGAAATACAAGCAGAAAATCTTAGGAAAATGTTTTTAGCGATGGCTAGAGATATAAGAGTTATACTTATAAAACTTGCAGATAGACTCCATAATATGAGAACTCTTGAGTATATGAACACAAACAAGCAAAGTGAAAAAGCAAAAGAGACAATGGATATATATGCACCTATTGCAAACAGATTAGGTATATCTAAAGTTAAAATAGAGCTTGATGATTTGTCTTTAAAGTATTTAAAACCAGATATATATAAGGATTTATATGATAAAAGAAATCTTAAATTCGCAACAGGCGAAGATATGATTAAAGAACTAGTTGTTGAGATTGATGATTACATTAAAAATTCAGATATTGAAGCAAGAATATATGGCAGAATGAAACATATTTTTAGTATATATAAAAAAATGGTTAATCAAAACAAAACTTTTGATCAGATATTAGATTTGTTTGCAATTCGTGTAATAGTAACTTCTGTAAAAGATTGCTATGCAGTTTTAGGACTTATACACGAAAGATTCAAGCCAATACCAGGAAGATTTAAAGATTATATAGCTATGCCAAAACCAAACATGTATCAATCGCTTCATACGACCTTGATAGGACCACATGGTCAACCTTTTGAGATACAAATTCGGACCTATGAGATGCATAAAACAGCAGAGTATGGTATTGCAGCTCACTGGAAATATAAAGAACATCCTAATGCTAAGGCAACAAAAGCTAGTGAAGAAGAAAAACTAAGTTGGCTAAGACAGATTCTAGAATGGCAAAGAGAAATGTCAGATAATAAAGAGTTTCTTAGTTTGTTGAAAAGTGATTTGGATTTATTTTCAGAAAGCGTTTACTGTTTTACACCAACTGGCGATGTTAAAAACCTGCCAAACGGTTCTACCCCAATAGATTTTGCTTTTAGCATACATAGTGCTGTTGGAAATAAGATGGTAGGAGCTAGAGTTAATGGGAAGATGGTAAATATAGATTATGTGATACAAAATGGAGACAGAATAGAGATATTGACTTCGCATAATTCAAAAGGACCAAGTAGAGATTGGCTAAACATTGTAAAAAGTACTCAGGCAAGAAACAAAATCAATCAATGGTTTAAGTCTGAATTAAAAGAAGACAATATTACAAAAGGTAAAGAAATGCTTGATAAGTACTGTAAAACCAAGAATATAGTACTAGGAGAGATAACTAAACCTGAATATTCTGAAAAAATAATAAGAAAATATGGATTTAGAGACTGGGAATCAGTTTTAGCGGCAGTAGGTCATGGTGGATTAAAAGAAGGACAAGTAATAAATCGACTTATTGAAGAAGTAGAAAAAAAGAATAAAAAAGTAGTTGCTGATCAAGAAATTATTGAGCAAATAAACAATGCCACAGATAAACGCTTTGTTGTTAAATCAAAAAACGGAATAGTTGTTAAAGGTTTACATGATCTAGCAGTAAGGTTTTCAAAATGTTGTAATCCTGTACCTGGGGATGAAATAGTTGGATTTATCACAAGAGGAAGAGGTGTTTCAGTACATAGAACAGACTGTGTAAACGTCATCAATCTCCCTGAAATAGAGATTGCAAGACTTATAGATGCTGAATGGCAATCAAGCGAGAATGAAGAAGGCCATAAGGAAAAATATGTTGCAGAAATAAATATATATGCAAACAATAGAAAAGGTCTACTTTCAGATATTACAAGAGTTTTTACAGAAAATGATATTGATGTAAGAACGGTAAACAGTAGAACAAACAAACAAGGTGTAGTAACTATAAGTTTTTCTTTCCTTATAAGTGGTGTGGAAGATATCAACAGGTTAATAGACAAGATGAGGCAGGTTGAAGGAATCATAGATATAGAAAGAAATATAGGATAGTCTACTTATTAGAAAGGTAAAATAGCTTAAAAAACAAGCTATCAAAAGGTATACTTATGAACAATAATATTAAAGTAGATGTTGTGAAATTAGGAGTAATAAAAACTAATTGCTATATAATATATAAGGAAACAAACAAAAAAGCAATAATTGTAGATCCAGGTGAAAACGCTGATTTAGTAATTGAAACAATGAACAAGCTAGGGGTAAGTGCTGATTCAATAATACTCACACATGGTCACTATGATCACATTGGAGCAGTAGATGAATTAAGAGAAAGATTGAATATAAAAGCTTATATTTATAAAGATGAGCAACAGCTAGTAGCTAGTTCTACTCTTAATATGTCAGAATATTTTGGTAGAAAAATAAAAGCGACACCTGATGTTTTCTTAGAGGATGATCAAGTTATAAATTTAGCTGATATTAATATAAAAGTTATACATACGCCAGGGCACACACCAGGTGGATGTTGCTACTATTTTTATGAAGATGGATTCTTAATAAGTGGAGACACACTATTTGAAGGAACTTATGGAAGGTGTGATCTTCCTGGAGGAAGTGAAGGTAAAATCCTTAGTTCAATTAAAAACAAACTGTTAATATTAGATGATGACGTTGTAGTTTATCCAGGACATGAGGAAGCCACAACTATAATAAGAGAAAGGCAGAATTATTAATGATATACTTAGAGACTAATAATCTTTCTAATTATCATTATGATATTACTTCTCTAATAAAGTCATTTTATCCAAAGGAAGACCTAATTCAAAACAACATAAAAAATGATGTAAGTCTATCAAAAGAGGATATTAAAATAATTCTTGATTCAAAAAGGGAATCTAAAGATTTGGAAAAAGTGGAAATGCTTATAAATGATGAGCGATTTTCAGAGACAATATTGATAAATGATGGTAAAAATGAATTAAAAAAATTCATATACAGGGTACTTAGTGACAGAACAAAAACGGTTTTACCATGGGGAACATTAACTGGTATTAGACCTACAAAGATTACAACTGACTTTATAAAAAATATAGATCAACCAGAAAAAATTTTTCAAAAGGTCTATGAATATCTTGACAAAAATTACTATATAAGTAATGAAAAAGCTAATTTGCTAACAGATATAAGTTTGACTGAAGAAAAAATATTAAAAGGAATTGACTACGAAAATGGATATAGTTTATACGTAGGAATTCCTTTTTGTCCAAGCAAGTGTTCATATTGTTCATTTACATCTTATCCAATAAGCAGGTATTTAAACAAGACAGATTCTTATCTAGATGCTTTGATAAAAGAGATAGAGATTATTTCTAAACACCTTAAAGGCAAAAAACTTAATTCTGTTTATGTGGGAGGAGGCACTCCTACTACACTTAATGAAGTTCAACTTGACAGGTTATTAACAGCAATAGAAGTCAATTTTGATTTAACCTATAATAAAGAAATTACTGTAGAGGCAGGAAGACCTGATAGCATAACTAGAGAAAAATTAGAAGTGATAAAAAAACATAAGATAAAGAGAATATCTATAAATCCTCAAACCATGAAAGAAGAAACCTTAAAAATAATTGGAAGACATCATAGCATAAAGCAAGTTATAGAGTCTTACAAACTAGCAAGAGAATTAAATTTTTCAATTAATATGGATTTGATTATTGGTTTGCCTGATGAAACAACAGAAGATGTAAAAAACACATTAGAAGAAATTAAAAAACTCAATCCGGATAGTATAACAATACATTCTCTAGCTTTAAAAAGAGCAGCTAATCTAATCACTAATAAAGAAAAATATAAAGACTACATTTATACAAACAATCAAGAGATAATGGACATGACAATAGCTTGTTCAAAAGAATTAAATATGAAACCATATTATTTATACAGACAAAAAAATATGGCAGGAAATATGGAAAATGTTGGATACTCTAAAGAAGGCCATGCTTGCATATATAACATACTTATAATGGAAGATAGGCAAGATATAGTTGCTCTAGGAGCAGGTGGTGTTTCTAAATTTATAGATAAAAAAAATGGGAATATTACTAGAGTAGACAATGTAAAGGATGTAGATTTGTATATAGAAAAAATTGATGAAATGATCAAGAGAAAAACAGAGATATTGTTATAGAGTATTATGCCTTTGAAAGGAAACTTTATTCATGGAAAAAGACTGTATGTTGAACGAAAAACGAGAAAGTATTCGAAATATTTTAAAACAAGATGTGCCTGAAGCTATTGAGCATGGAATATTTGTAAGTAAAATTGCAGGACTTATTGCAAAAGAGCTACAACTACCTGATGAAGAAATCTATGAAATAAAGCTTGCTGGTATAGTTCATGACATCGGCAAAATTAGACTAGCAGGATATCTATATGGAAGAGAAAATGATACTTTATTGATAGAAGAGATGAAATATGTTAGAATGCATTCTAAACTTAGCTATGAGATATTAAAAGAAAAAGAGTTTTCTGAATATATACTACAATCAGTTTTGCATCATCATGAGAATTTTGATGGTTCAGGTTATCCGGATAATTTAGTCTCAGAAGAGATTCCTTATGGCGCGAGAATACTTAGAGTTACAGATGTATTTGTAGCTTTAGTTTCAGATAGACCATATAGAAAAGCTTTCGACATAAAAACGGCACTTGAGTTAATGATAGATGAAGTGAAAAATTTTGATATGAAGATATTTCT
Source organism: uncultured Lachnospiraceae bacterium (assembly GCA_964538805.1). GTDB lineage: Bacteria > Bacillota > Clostridia > Lachnospirales > Lachnospiraceae > CAZIGN01. Next base: position 29,361 of record CAZIGN010000004.1, on the reverse strand, counting down.
GGCTTTTCAAAGAGTTGTAAATGATATTGACATAGAAAAGATTATGACTACGAAGGTAGACAAATAAATAATCTTTATAGAAAGGACAATTATGGCATTAAATAAAAAACCAGTAACAGGAATGAAGGATATTTTACCAAATGAAATGAAAATAAGAGACTATGTTATAGGAGTTATAAAAGATACCTATTCAAAATTTGGTTTTACTTCTATAGAAACACCTTGTTTTGAAAACATTAATAATTTAACAAATAAACAAGGCGGAGAGAATGAAAAGTTAATATTTAAAGTTCTAAAAAGAGGAGAAAAATTAAACATTACAGAAAATTCAACAGAAAATGATTTAGTAGACTCAGGGCTTAGATATGATTTGACGGTTCCGTTAGTAAGGTTTTATTCAAATAATACAAACGATTTGCCTTCTCCTTTTAAGGCACTACAGATGGGAAATGTTTGGAGAGCGGATAGACCACAAAAAGGTAGATTTAGACAATTTATGCAATGTGATATTGATATACTTGGAGAACCAACAAATTTAGCAGAGATAGAACTTATATTAGCAAGTACTTCAACACTATCAAAACTAGGATTTAAGGATTACAAAGTCAGAATAAATGATAGACAAATTCTCTCAGCAATGGCTTCTTATAGTGGATTTGATGAAGCAAAATTTGACTTAGTGTTCATTATACTAGATAAAATTGACAAAATAGGAATTGATGGTGTAGAAAAAGAATTATTATCAAGCGGGTTTGATAATGATGCTGTAAATAAATACATAACATTGTTTAATAATATGAATAAAGCAACAAATTCTTTGACTTATTTAGGGGATGCATTAAAAGAGACCTTAAAAGAAGGAGTGTATGAGAATTTAACCGAAATAATAGATAGTTTAAATGGTCTAACTACAGGAGATTTTGACATTATATTTGATCCTACTCTAGTAAGAGGGATGTCTTATTATACTGGAACAATATTTGAGATTGAAATGTCTGAACTTAATTGTAGTGTTGCTGGTGGCGGAAGATACGATAAAATGGTAGGGAAGTTTACAGGAAACGATGTGCCAGCCTGTGGTTTTTCAATAGGATTTGAAAGAATAATAACAATACTTTTAGATAGAGGTTATGAAATTCCAAACGAGAATAAAAAAATGGTTTATCTTATTGAAAAAACAATAAAAGGTGAACAATTATCAGATATTATTAAAGAAGCACAAAAGCAACGACTAGAAGGATATCAAGTATTAGTAAGTAAAATGAACAAGAACAAAAAGTTCCAAAAAGAACAATTACAAAAAGAAGGATATGAAGAGTTTAAAGAATTTTACGAAAATCCATTAGTTTAGATCTCGTGATAAAAAATCTTTTAAAATAATTATAATTAAGGAGAAACAAGATGGCAGAATCTATGATAGGGCTTACTAGAAGCCATAGATGTACAGAAGTATCAAAAAACAACATTGGTGAAACAGTAACTCTAATGGGATGGGTACAAAAAAGAAGAAATTTAGGAAGTTTAATATTTATAGATTTAAGAGACAGAACTGGTTTAGTTCAAATAGTATTTGATGAAGAAGATGTATTAAAAGAAGGTTTCAAAAAAGCTGAAACCCTTAGAAGTGAATTTGTTATTGCAGTAGTTGGTAAAGTTACAAAAAGAGAAGGTGCAGTTAATGAGAATTTAGAAACTGGTGATATTGAAATTCGTGCAAATGAATTAAGAATATTATCTGAGGCTAATACACCACCTTTCCCTATAGAAGAAGGAATTAATACAAAGGATGAATTAAGACTTAAGTATAGATTTCTAGATCTTAGAAGACCTGATCTTCAAAAGAATCTAATAATGAGAAGTAAAGTTTCTACAATAACAAGAAATTTCTTAGAAGAAAATGGTTTCTTAGAGATTGAAACACCTATGCTTACTAAAAGCACTCCTGAAGGGGCAAGAGATTATCTTGTTCCAAGCCGTGTTCATCCAGGAAATTTCTATGCACTTCCACAATCACCTCAACTATTCAAACAATTACTTATGTGCTCAGGATATGATAGATACTTTCAAATCGTAAAATGCTTTAGAGATGAAGATTTAAGAGCAGACAGACAGCCTGAGTTTACTCAAATAGATATGGAATTGTCATTTGTTACACAAGAAGAAGTAATGAGTATAAATGAAAAGTTGATAGCAAAGATTTTTAAAGATGTATTAAATGTAGAATTAGAACTACCAGTACAAAGAATGACTTACAAAGAGGCAATGGATAGATTTGGTAGCGATAAGCCAGACTTAAGATTTAAAATGGAACTTAATGACATCTCAGATTTAGTTAAAGATTGTGGATTTTCTGTATTCACAAATGCAATTAAAGAAGGTGGTTCAGTAAGGGCAATTAATGCAGAAAAACTTGCAGGTATGCCTAGAAAGAAAATTGACGCATTAGTAGAGTTTGCAAAAGAGTTTAAAGCAAAAGGATTAGCTTATCTTGCTATTAATGAAGACGGAACTTATAAATCTTCATTTGCAAAATTTATGACACAAGAAGAATTAGACACTATAGTTACAGCTATGAATGCTAAACCAAATGATTTGCTATTATTTGCAGCAGATAAAAACGATATAGTCTTTGATGTATTAGGAAATATCAGAATTAAAATAGCAGATGAATTAGGACTTTTAAACAAGGATGTATTTAAACTGTTGTGGGTTACACAGTTCCCATTACTTGAGTATAATGAAGAACAAAATAGATACGTAGCAAAACATCATCCATTTACAATGCCTTTAGAAGAAGATCTGGCTTTATTAGACACTAATCCAGAAAAAGTTAGAGCCAAAGCATATGATATGGTGTTAAATGGTACAGAACTTGGTGGCGGTAGTGAAAGAATTTACCAAAGTGATGTTCAAGAATTGATGTTTAAACATCTAGGCTTTACAAAAGAAGAAGCTTATGAAAGATTTGGATTCTTATTAGATGCTTTCAAATATGGCGTACCACCACATGCTGGGTTAGCTTTTGGTTTAGATAGACTAATAATGTTGATGACTAAGTCTGATAGCATTAGAGATGTTATTGCATTTCCAAAAGTTAAAGATGCTAGTTGTTTAATGACACAAGCGCCAAATGTGGTTGATGACAAACAATTAGAAGAATTATTCATAGATTTAAAAGAAATCAAAAAGTAATATAATTTGACAATAAATTAACACGAAAGCATTATAGTGATAATTAAATAGTTTGACATTTTCCATAAAAACCATTAAAATTAAGACAAATAATAAAGCGATATTTACTAGTTGTTTCTCGACTTGAAAACTTAGGTTTTATATAATCAGGTAACTTAAAGTTACTGCAGTTAGGAGGGTTTTTATGATTAAAAATATGAGTGTCAAAGGTAAACTTTTACTACTTACAGTTCCGTTAATGTTAGTTATAGTGGTAATAATGCTAGTGTTTGTATATACAGTCAATTATACACATACAGAAGCTAAAGAAACATATTACACAGAATTGTATTCTTCAAATTCTTCACTACTTAATGCTGATAGAGACTTTTATCAAGCCTTTGTAGAGCTTCAAAAGTTCCAAGCCTACGCTAAGATTTTAGATGATCAGGGAAAAAAAATTCTTATAGAAGAATTTAATGTTAATGTAAAGCAAGCAAGTGAAAGAGCAGTTATAGCGCTAGACACAGTAAAAGGCAACAAAGAATTACATTCAGAGATTACAGGAACTAAATTGATTGAATTACTTCCCGATTTGAGCCAGGAAGATATAGCGGTTTTACAACCAATTGATAAAACCATGCTTCAATTAACAACAGAGTTTACTAATGAAGTTGCTGAGTGGGGAAAAGTTTATGATTTCACAACAGAAAAAGGGGACCTAGAGAAGCAGTACGAAATTTTTGATTCTGCAAGAACAAAACTAGATTATATGCAAGAGATATTATCATATTATTCTATGTATCAAGATGAACAATTAGCAAGTACTATAACAAGAACTATGTTAATGTTATCAAGTGGAGTTATTATATTATTCTTGATAGCATTTACCGTTCAATACTTAGTAATTAGATACATAAGAAAGTCAGTAAAATCAGTTTATGTAACAATGGATAATTTGATGAATAAGGACCTTGTAACTGAACCAGAATTAATTCTAAGTAAAGATGAGTTTGGTGGTTTATCAAAAGCTAGTAAGAGTCTGTTTGATGTATTGAGAAATATATTAGGTGATATTAGTGAAACTTCATCAGAACTTAACAAAGAAGCAGAAGATATGAACAATAATGCTCAAGAAGTTAATAATGCTACTGAACAAATAGTTATAGCAACTAATGATATGGCTAATAATGCTACAGGACAAGCACTTGATACAGAGAGCTTAGCTAAAGAAGTAAACATACTTGATTCAATAGTAATTCAAAATGTTCAAGTAGCAGATAATCTTGATACTTCAAGCAATAGTATTAAGACGGCTACTAATGAAGGTTTAGAAGTAGTTAAACACTTAAAAGCAACAACTAAAGAAAATAGCAAAGCATTTGATAGTATATTTAATGCAATTTCATTAATGAATGAGAGTGCTAATAAGATTGGTGAAGCGAGTGGACTAATATCTGGAATAGCAGCACAGACTAATTTATTATCACTTAATGCATCGATTGAAGCTGCAAGAGCAGGTGAAGCAGGAAAAGGATTTGCAGTAGTAGCTGATGAGATAAGGCAATTAGCAGAACAGTCAGGAACTGCGGTTAAAAGCATTGATGATATGTTAATAGAACTTAATACAAATGTTAAAAAAGCTAATGAACAAAGTGAAAAAGTTAAAGTTGCAGTTTCTGATCAGGTAATACAAGTAGATGATACGCAAGATAAGTATGATCTTATTGTATCAACTGTAGAGACAATTAACTCAGAGATATTAAGGCTTAATGATTTAAGTGAAAAAATGGATAAAAGTTGTAAGACTGTTGTTGATGTTGTTTCTAATCTTTCAGCAGCTTCAGAAGAAAATGCTGCAACAACAGAAGAAACTGCCGCTTCTACAGAACAAATACTTAGCAATATGAATAGTATAAGTGATGGAAGTAAAGAAGTTAATGATCTAGCAACAAAACTAAATGAACTTATAAAAGGATTTAAAGTATAATTTTAAAAAAGGATTTTATATAAAAGATAAAAAGATATTAAATTAAAGATAAACAAACAAGGCATGCCTAAGATAAATATGGTATGCTTTGTTTTATGTCTAAAAGTATACATGCCTATAATTCCCCCAAGAGAACCTCCCATTATGCCTAGTGTAAAAAAAGTTTTTTCGGGTACACGATACTTTCTTTTTTTAGCCTTTTGTTTGTCTAGAAACATCAAAAAGAAATTCAAGAAATTAAATAGCATCATATAAAATAATATAAAAATTCTAAAGTCGTATGTCATAATAATCACCTCTTGTTTAAAATAATCACCTTTCTTTAATATCTACTTTATTAATAAAATCTAATGTGCTATAATTATACTCGCAAATCAGTCGCAAAGCTACCTAATAAGAATGTTTTTGCGATAAAAAAGATGTTCGGAGGATAAGTCATGTTTTCATTTGATGATGTTAAGAATTATGATCTAGAAGTTGCTAGTGCAATTAAGAGTGAGATAGACAGACAAGAAAGTCATATTGAGCTTATTGCATCTGAGAACTTTGTTAGCAAAGCTGTAATGGCAGCTATGGGAAGCCCGCTAACTAACAAATATGCAGAAGGATATCCAGGAAAAAGATACTATGGTGGCTGTGACTATGTAGATGTTGTAGAAACTTTAGCAATCGAAAGAGCAAAAGAATTATTTGGATGTGAATATGCGAATGTACAACCACATTCAGGAGCCCAAGCTAATATGGCAGTTTTTTTTGCTATGTTAACACCAGGTGACACTGTAATGGGAATGAATTTAGCACATGGTGGACATTTAACACATGGTAGTCCGGTAAATATGTCAGGAGCTTACTTTAATATAATTCCTTATGGAGTTAACGAAGAAGGTTTTATAGATTATGATGAACTAAGAAAGATAGCTTTAGAATCTAAACCAAAGCTAATCGTTGCTGGTGCTAGTGCATATGCAAGAGAAATTGATTTTAAGAAATTTAGAGAAGTAGCAGATGAAGTAGGAGCATACCTTATGGTAGATATGGCTCATATTGCAGGACTTGTTGCAGCAGGATTACACATGAGCCCAATTCCTTATGCAGATGTTGTTACAACAACAACTCATAAAACACTTAGAGGACCTAGAGGCGGAATGATTCTTGCAAGTGAACAGATGGCTACAAAGTTTAACTTTAATAAAGCAGTATTTCCAGGAATTCAAGGTGGACCTTTAATGCATGTAATAGCAGCAAAGGCAGTATGTTTTAAAGAAGCACTTGATGATGAATTTAAAGTATATATGAAGGGCGTTAAAGATAATGCAAAAGCATTAGCAGACGGTCTTACAAAAAGAGGATTTAATCTTATTTCAGGAGGAACTGATAACCACTTGATGTTAGTAGATCTTAGAAATATGAATGTAACAGGAAAAGAATGCGAAAAATTACTTGATACAGCTCATATTACTTGTAACAAGAATTCTATTCCAAATGATCCGGCTTCTCCTTTTGTAACAAGTGGTATTAGACTTGGAACAGCAGCAGTTACTTCAAGAGGAATGCAAGTAGAAGACATGGAAGTGATAGCAGAAGCTATTTCATTACTTGTAAAAGATGTTGAAAATAATAAAGATAAAGCGATGGCACTTGTAAAAACTTTGACAGATAAGTATCCATTATTCAACTTACGTTAGTTTTATACAATAGCTAAAAAAGATAAAAAACCGATAAAAGCAGATTAAGTGCTTTTGTCGGTTTTTGTCTTAGTATAAATAAAAATGTCTATAGAGTTATAGTAGCTATATTATTAAGTAGTTTCTATATTAGTAGTAGTTTCTATATTAGTAGTAGTTTCTGAATCAGTAGTAGTTTCGATAGTAATGCTAGTATCCTCGCTAGTAGTCATTGACTCTATTGTAATAATTAGATCTATTGTAGTAGTAATATTTTTAGAATCGATTACTGTAACTTTAACTATATAATTGTCAGGAGTGCTAAAATTAATTAAATCTAGATTTGTGAAGCTTAATGAAGATGAAATATTGTTTTTCTCTGAGTCAGTAGCAACTAAATCTGATTTTAATATACTAAGTAAGGCAGAAGTATCCTTTAATTCATCAGCTGAAAAATTATAAGTAAAAGAATCATTAAGAGAACTAATTGATGGACTTTCCCATATTAGTATAGTTGCACTTGCAATTACGCTAGCTCCTGTAAAATCTTTAACTGTGTAAATAATAGAATAAGTGCCTGGACGTTTATACATCTCCGACTCAAGAATAACTTTTTTATTGCTATCTTCTATAGAATAAGTAATATCTTTTGTTATATCAATTCTTGCAGAATTAATTGCTTTTACCCCTGTCAATAAATTCAGTTTATTTTCTTTAAGCGTAAATAAACTTTTGTTTTCAACGGTTAAAGATATAGGAACAGAAGGTACATCAGTGCCAGCATAAGAAAAAAAGGCTACATTAACATCAACATTACCAGAGATTCCAGGAACACTTCCTTTGGAAGTAAATTGCCACATTTGATAAGGATAATTAACAACGGGATAATATTTGTAACCAGCTTTTACAGTATTAAAATTAGGATGAGGATAATCACTATAATAAATAGCTAGCCAGGTTTTGTATTTTGCAGTTAAATATGCCGAATCAAACTTGTTTTTCCAGTCATTTCTAGAACCGTATACCATAGGGGTATAACCAGCATTTTTAATTTTACCTAAAAAAGCATCAGTTATTTTGTTAAAGGTTGATTTTGTTAAAAGACCTCTATCAAAATAATCCCTAGATCTTGAATACTCTTTAACGCTAGGATTAACTCTTTCCCAATCAAAAGTAACAGGGTAATTAATTTTATAGTTTTTGATATGTTTTAAAACAAAATCAGCTTCTTCTTTTGCTTCATTTTCATTAACTGCCTGAGAAAAAAAATAAATCCCAACCATAATTCCGTTAGCCAAAGCATTTTCTATATTGTAATAAAAATCTGTATCAAGTCTTACTATTCCTGTTTCATAACCTCTATAACCAACTCTAATCATAGCAAAACTATAGCCTGCAGCCTTAACTTTTGACCAATCAATCCTTGATTTACTTCCACCTGATTGATGATAAGATACATCAACTCCAAAAAAAACACCTGGAACTTCAACCAGCTTTTTATCTGTAACTATAGGTGTTGTAACGGTGATAGGTTTAATTTGCTTTGTTTCTATTTCTTTAACAACAAATTCTTCTTTTGGTTTTTCTATCTTTTTATCTTCTGGTGCAGCTGTTTCGATTATCTCTTGCTTGGCTACAACAACAGGAGGACTTGTAGTCTCTTCCACTTTTTCGACTTTTTTTGTTGTGGTTTCTATGACAGTAGTTTCCGCAATAGTAGTTTCGAGAATAGTGGTTTCAAGAATAGTAGTTTCTTCTTTGCTAAAAGATTCTAGATAAGCAAAAGAAGTAGCACTGTCATATAAAACTTTGTTTGGCTTTTTAATGTAAGACATAGCAAAAACTGTCACTGTAGACACAATTAATAAACCTAAAAAAGTAAAAATAGATTTATTTAAATTATTTTTTATAAAACGGAAAATTATCATAGCCATTTACCTTTCTTTTTTAAAAAAAACTTTTATGTTTTCAAGATTAGAAGTCATACTTTGTAAAAGTAAATCAAGAATTGTTATAGCTGTCATTGATTCGACAACAACTACAGCTCTTGGAACAACTACTGGATCGTGTCGTCCTTTAACTCTAACTGTTATAGGTTCCTTAGTATTAGTTATTGTCTCTTGTGGAGAGGCTATAGAAGGTGTTGGTTTAAAAGCAGCTCGTATAACTATATCGCTACCGTCAGATAATCCACCTAATATACCACCTGAGTGATTTGTTTTTTTGATAACATCGCCATTATCATTAATTCCAAAATGATCGTTATTAGTTGAACCAAGAGCTTTTGATGCCATAAAACCATCACCAACTTCAAAACCTTTAACGGCTCCTATTGATACGATAGCTTTAGCTAAAGAAGCATCTAACTTATCAAAAACTGGTTCACCTACGCCTACGGGCATTCCTTTTACAACACATTCAACAACACCGCCTAAAGAATCTAATTCTTTTTTCTTTACTTCGATTAATTCACCAGCTCTTTTTGCAGCATCTGCATCAGGCATATATAAAAGATTGTTTTTGATCTCCTCTAGTGAAAAATTGTTATAGTTAATCTCGATATTGTGAATAGAACGAGTATAAGCTGTAACACTTATTCCTAAAGTAGATAGTAGTTTAGAAGCTATAGCACCTGCAGCAACGCGTCCAATGGTTTCTCGACCTGAACTTCTACCACCACCTTTGTAATCTCTAAAACCGAATTTTTCATCATAAGTATAATCTGCATGCCCTGGTCTATAAAAAGATGCTATCTCATTGTAATCATTAGGCCTTTGAGATTCATTTCTAATAAGCATAGATATAGGAGTTCCAGTAGTTTTGCCTTCAAATATTCCAGACAATATTTCAACTGAATCAGATTCAGTTCTTGTTGTAGAAAAACTAGATTGTCCTGGTCTTCTTCTATTTAAAAACAATTGAATATCTTCTTGTGAAAGTAAAAGTCCGGCAGGGCAACCATCAACAGTTACACCAATAGCTTTACCATGAGATTCACCCCAAGTAGAAATCGAAAAAACTTTACCATAAACTGATCCTGACATATATACCACCGTACTAAATATTAATATTTAGACCTTTCTTTTTTGAGATTTTTTGTATTAAAACTTTTACTGATTTGTTAAAAGAGTGATTACAAATTATAAAAGATTTTAATAATAGATTTATTATATCAATAAAAAGCTTAAAAATAAAGCAAAAAAGAAATACAAACAAAAAGATTAATAAAAAGATTATAAATTCTTTTGTTTAAATATATTGATAAAGAAAGCTTGTATGTGTTATAATTGCGCTTAATCTAAAATTTAGAAGGGCAAGGAAGTTAAATGTACAAACTAATTGCAAAAGATGGTAAAGCAAAAAGAGGAGAATTTCATACACCTCACGGAGTTATACAAACACCTGTGTTTATGAACGTTGGTACTGCAGCTGCTATAAAAGGAGCGGTTTCTACAGACGATTTGTGCAATATAAAAACTCAAGTACAATTGTCTAATACATATCATTTACATGTAAGACCAGGTGACAAAGTTGTTAAAGCTCTAGGTGGATTACATAAATTTATGGTATGGGATAAGCCTATACTAACAGATTCTGGTGGTTTTCAAGTATTTTCACTAGCAGGACTTAGAAAGATTAAAGAAGAAGGTGTATATTTTAGTTCCCATATAGATGGCAAAAAGATATTTATGGGACCAGAAGAAAGTATGCAGATTCAATCTAATTTAGGCTCAACAATAGCTATGGCTTTTGATGAATGTCCACCACATCCGGCAACAAGAGAATATATGCAAGCTTCTGTGGATAGAACCACAAGGTGGCTTAAAAGATGTAAAGACGAGATGAATAGGCTTAATAGCTTAGATGATACAATAAACAAAAAGCAGATGTTATTTGCTATTAATCAAGGCGGAACTTATGAAGATATAAGAATAGAACATGCTAAGGTTATATCGCAGATGGATTTTGATGGTTATGCACTTGGTGGGCTCGCAGTTGGTGAATCTCACGAAGATATGTACAGAATACTTGATGAAACCGTTCCTTACTTACCTGTTGAGAAACCAACATATCTAATGGGTGTTGGAACACCAGCTAATATACTTGAAGCAGTTGATAGAGGAGTAGATTTCTTTGATTGTGTTTATCCTTCAAGAAATGGAAGACATGGTCATGTTTATACTAATGAAGGAAAGATGAATTTGTTTAATGCAAAGTATGAATTAGATGACTCTCCAATAGAAAAAGGTTGTGAATGTCCTGCTTGTAAAACTTATAGCAGAGCATATATAAGACATCTTCTAAAAGCTAAAGAAATGTTAGGTATGAGATTATGTGTATTGCATAATTTATATTTCTATAATACAATGATGGAAGAAATTAGAAAAGCTATAGAAGAAAACCGTTATAGTGAATATAAAAAAGCTAAGTTAGAAGGGTTTTTAACCAATAACAAGTAACTATACTTATTAGCTAGCCAATTATTTGGCAATTAAAAAAGTAATAAAAAACTATATATATTAATTAAGAAACACTTAGGAGGAAATAACATGAATTTTTTATTAACAGCTAGCACAAGCGGCACAACAGGCCTGCTATTTACAGTCGGATACGTCTTAATATTTGGTTTAGGAATATATTTTCTTATGATCAGACCTCAAAAGAAGCAACAAGCTAAGATTAAAGCAAAGCTTGATCTTATGGCTATAGGTGACAGTGTATTAACCACTGCCGGCTTTTATGGTACAGTTATAGATATATCAGATGATACAGTTATAGTAGAATTTGGTAACAATAAAAACTGTAGAATACCAATGCAAAAAGCATCTATAGTAGAAGTTGAGTCTACTTCTAACAACGAAGAATAATTCGTTGATAATTTGAACTGACATAGGAACACTGAAAGTATTGAAAATACTAACAGTGTTTTTTTGTATAATTGCATAAATTTATTGAAATATCTATAAAAATACGATATTATATAACCTAATAGCCCTTTTTAACAAAGAGACTATAAGAGTTATAATAGAAAGAAGGAAGATGTATGAAGTTTAATATTGCAGTAATACCAGGAGATGGAATTGGTCCAGAGATTATAACAGAGGCAAAAAAAGTACTAGATAAAATAGGTGATAAATTTAATCATCAATTTAATTATACACAAGTCCTTATGGGCGGAGCATCAATAGATGTACATGGTGTGCCACTTACAGATGAGGCGTTAGAAGTCGCAAAATCAAGTGATTCAGTATTGTTAGGATCTGTTGGAGGAAGAGTCGGAGTAGATTCATGGTATGATTTGCCACCAAATCTTAGACCTGAAGCTGGGCTTCTTGCAATAAGAAAAGGTTTAGAATTATTTGCAAATTTAAGACCTGCATATTTATACAAAGAGTTAAATGAAGCTTGTCCTTTAAAAGAATCAATAGCAAAAAAAGGTTTTGATATAATGGTTGTTAGAGAATTAACAGGTGGATTATATTTTGGTGAAAGAGAAACTAAAGAAGTAGATGGAGTTATGACAGCTATCGACACTTTAAAATATAACGAAAACGAAATAAGAAGAATTGCTATAAAAGCATTTGAAATAGCTTTAAAAAGAGGTAAAAAAGTTATTAGCGTAGATAAAGCGAATGTATTAGATACTTCAAGACTTTGGAGCAAAGTTGTTACAGAGGTAGCTAAAGACTACAAAGAAGTTGAATTAACACATATGCTAGTAGATAATTGTGCAATGCAATTAGTTAAAGACCCAAGTCAATTTGATGTTATACTTACAGAAAATATGTTTGGAGACATTTTATCAGATGAGGCAAGCATGATAACAGGATCTATAGGAATGTTATCATCAGCAAGTTTAGGTGCTTCTAAACTAGGTCTGTATGAACCAAGTCATGGAGCAGCGCCTGATATAGCAGGTTTAAACAAAGCAAACCCAATAGCAACTATACTTTCAGCAGCTATGATGCTTAGATATTCATTTGATTTAGAAGAAGAAGCAAAAGCAGTTGAAAAAGCAGTTGAAAAAGTATTAGAAAAAGGATATAGAACAATAGACATATTCTCAGAAGGTATGGAATTAGTAACTTGTAGTGGTATGGGCGATAAAATCATAGAAAACATATAAAACATATAAAAAGAAAGGTTATCATAAGGAAGCTTATAATAATAGTTTTATTATAAAATGTATTGCTAATTATGATATAAGAGGTAGAGGTATGAGAAGTGATTCAATAACTAAAGGTGTAAACAGAGCACCTCACAGATCTTTGTTTAACGCACTAGGTTTAACAAAAGAAGAATTAGATAGACCAATAATTGGTATAGTAAGTTCGGTTAATGATATAGTTCCTGGTCATATGAACCTTGACAAGATCGTAGAAGCAGTTAAAAAAGGAGTTTTAATGGCTGGTGGAACACCACTTGTATTTCCAGCTATCGCAGTTTGTGATGGTATTGCTATGGGACACACAGGAATGAAGTATTCACTAGTAACAAGAGAAATAGTTGCAGACTCAACAGAAGCTGTAGCAACAGCTCATCAATTTGATGGTTTGGTAATGGTTCCAAACTGTGACAAGAATGTTCCAGGACTATTAATGGCAGCTGCAAGATTAAATATACCTACTATCTTTGTTAGTGGTGGTCCAATGTTAGCAGGAAAGCTAAACTCTGGAAAAAGAACTTCTTTGTCAGATGTATTTGAAGCAGTTGGTTCATATAATGTAGGAACTATGGAAAAAGAAGAATTAGATGAATACGAAGAAAAGTCTTGTCCTACTTGTGGTTCATGTTCAGGAATGTTTACAGCTAATAGCATGAACTGTATAACAGAAGCTATAGGATTAGGACTAGAAGGTAATGGTTCTATACCTGCAGTAATGTCAGAAAGAATCAGACTAGCAAAAAGAGCTGGTATGCAGATAATGGATTTAGTAGAAAAAAATATTAAACCAAGAGATATAATGTCAAAAGAAGCATTTATGAATGCACTTACTGTAGATATGGCACTTGGATGTAGTACAAACACAATGCTACATATACCTGCTATAGCACATGAAGCTGGAGTTGATCTTAGCCTAGAAATTGCTAATGATATAAGCGCAGTTACTCCAAATCTTTGTCATCTAGCTCCAGCGGGTAATACATACATGGAAGATTTAGACAGAGCTGGTGGAGTGTATGCAGTAATGAAAGAATTAAGCAAAAAAGGGTTACTTAACGAAGATCTAATAACTTGTACTGGTAAAACAGTAGGCGAGAATATTAAAAATGCAGTTAACCGTAATCATGAGATTATTAGACCAATTGAAGATCCATATTCACAAACAGGTGGAATTGCAGTTTTAAAAGGTAATCTAGCTCCAGACGGATGCGTTGTAAAGCGTTCAGCAGTTGCAAATGAAATGTTAATACACACTGGACCTGCAAAGGTATTCGACTCAGAAGAAGAAGCAATAGAAGCAATCTATGCAAATAAGATAGTTGCTGGTGATGTAGTAGTAATTCGTTATGAAGGACCAAAAGGCGGACCTGGAATGAGAGAAATGCTTAGCCCAACTTCTGCTATTGCAGGAATGGGATTAGATAAAGAAGTAGCACTAATAACTGATGGTAGATTCTCAGGAGCAACAAGAGGAGCTTCTATCGGACACGTTTCACCAGAAGCTGCAGTTGGAGGTCCTATTGCTTTTATTGAAAGTGGAGACATTGTAAAAATTGATATAAATGCTAATACAATTGATTATGTAATCACACAAGAAGAATTAGAAAAAAGAAAAAGTAACTGGAAACCAAGAGAGGCTAATATTAAAACTGGTGTTCTTAGAAAATATGCGTCAATGGTTAAATCAGCGAACACAGGAGCGATATTAGAAGTTTAATAGGAAAAGGAGAATTATCATGCAATTAACGGGATCAGAAATAGTAATAAAATGTTTACATGAGCAAGGTGTTGATACAGTATTTGGTTATCCAGGCGGTGCTATACTAAACATTTATGATGAACTATATAGAAACGCAGATACAATATTACATATATTAACATCACATGAACAAGGTGCTTCACATGCTGCAGACGGATATGCAAGAGCAACTGGAAAAGTAGGAGTATGCTTTGCAACATCAGGACCAGGAGCAACTAATTTAATTACAGGTATTGCTACAGCTTATATGGATTCTATACCTATGGTTGCTATTACTGCAAATGTTGCAAAATCTTTGTTGGGAAAAGATTCTTTCCAGGAAATTGACATAGCTGGCATAACAATGCCAATAACAAAACATAATTTTATTGTTAAGGATGTTAATGACTTAGCTGATGTTTTAAGAGAAGCATTTTTTATCGCAGCTTCTGGAAGACCAGGCCCTGTATTAGTAGACATAACAAAAGATGTTACAGCTGCTAAAGCAGAGTACAAAACAAAAGAATTAAAAAAGATTGAAAAAATCACTTCTACAATAAATGAAGAAGACATTAACGATGTTGTTTCTTTAATTGAAAAATCTAAAAAACCATTTTTGTTTGTAGGTGGTGGAGTAATATTAGCTGATGCTTGTGATGAGCTAAGAGAATTTGTAGATTTAGTAGATGCACCTGTTTGTGATTCACTTATGGGTAAAGGAGCATTTCCTGGAGATGATTATAGATATACAGGAATGATAGGTATGCATGGTACTAAAACTTCTAATCTTGGAGTATCAGAATGTGATTTGTTAATAGCAATTGGTGCTAGATTTAGTGATAGAGTTACAGGAAATGCGAAGAAATTTGCAAAGCATGCAAAGATTGTTCATATTGATATTGATGCTGCAGAAGTTAATAAAAATATCAGAACAGATGCAAGTATTGTAGGAGATGCAAAAGAGATATTAAAGATTCTTAATTCAAAGCTTAAAAAATCCAAAAAGCCTGAATGGATCAAAAAAATTACGGATATGAAAGAAAAATTCCCATTAGTTTATAATAAAGATGTATTAACAGGTCCAGGAGTAATTGAAGAAATATATAAAATTACTAAAGGCGATGCAGTTATTACAACAGATGTTGGTCAGCATCAAATGTGGGCGGCACAGTTTTACAGCTATAAGAATCCAAGAACGCTTATTACTTCAGGTGGTTTAGGAACTATGGGTTATGGATTAGGAGCTTGTATTGGTGCAAAGCTTGCATTGAAAGATCAAACAGTTATTAATATAGCTGGAGATGGTTGTTTTAGAATGAATATGAACGAACTTGCAACAGCAACAAGATACAATATACCTATCATTCAAGTAGTACTTAATAATAATGTTTTAGGAATGGTTAGACAATGGCAGACATTGTTTTATGGAAAGAGATATTCTTACACAGTTCTTAATGATTCTGTAGATTTTGTAAAAGTTGCAGAAGCAATGGGAGCAAAAGCTTATAGAGTTACTAAAACAAGTGAGTTTGCACCTATATTAAAAGAAGCTATAGAACTTAACATACCAGTTTTAATAGAATGTATGATTGCTTCAGATGACAAAGTATTTCCAATGGTTGCACCAAATGAAGCAATCAGTGAAGTTTTTGCAGAAGAAGATTTAATAGCAAGAGGATATGAATAATAGCTTAATAATATAACTAATGTTTATTGACAAAGTTTTGTCAGAGTTGTAGAATTAAAAAGCGTCATAATCAATAATTTGGCACGGGTAACACCGTAATCTAAAGGAGGATACACAAAGTGGGAAGAGTTTATAATTTTTCAGCAGGACCGGCCGTTTTACCGGAAGAAGTACTTAAAGAAGCAGCAGCAGAGATGCTTGATTACAAAGGCACTGGAATGTCAGTAATGGAGATGAGTCATCGTTCAAAACCATACGAAGAAATCATTAAGACTGCAGAACAGGATTTGCGTGATTTAATGAATATTCCAGACAATTACAAGGTATTATTTCTTCAAGGCGGTGCATCATTACAATTTGCGATGATTCCAATGAATTTAATGAAAAACAAAGTTGCAGACTATATAGTAACTGGACAATGGGCAAAGAAAGCTTATCAAGAGGCAGCAATTTATGGAAAAGCTAACAAGATAGCTTCTTCAGAAGATAAGACATTTTCTTATATACCAGATTGTTCGGACCTTCCTATAAGTGAAGACGCAGATTATGTATATATCTGTGAGAATAATACAATATATGGAACTAAGTTCCACGAATTACCAAACACAAAAGGTAAAGTTTTAGTTTCAGATATGTCTTCATGCATATTATCTGAACCAGTAGATGTAACAAAATATGGTATGATATTTGCAGGAGTACAAAAAAATGTTGGACCAGCAGGTGTTGTTATTGCAATAATTAGAGAAGATTTAATTACTGAAGATACATTACCAGGAACACCAACTATGATGAAATATAAGATTCATGATGATAATGGATCATTATATAATACACCACCAGCTTATGGAATATATGTTTGTGGTAAAGTATTTAAATGGTTAAAAGCAATGGGTGGATTAGAAGCAGCTAAGAAGATGAATGAAGAAAAAGCAGCTGTTTTATATGACTTCCTTGATAATAGTTCTATGTTTAAAGGAACTGTAGTAAAAAAAGATCGTTCACTTATGAATGTTCCTTTTGTAACAGGTAATGATGAATTAGATTCTAAGTTTGTAAAAGAATCTAAAGCAGCAGGTTTTGAAAACTTAAAAGGACACAGATCAGTTGGTGGTATGAGAGCAAGTATTTATAACGCTATGCCTAAAGAAGGTGTTGAAAAGCTTGTTGAATTCATGAAAAAGTTTGAGGAGGACAACAAATAATGTTTAAATATAATTGCCTTAATCCAATAGCATCAATAGGTCTTGATAGATTTACAGATAATTATGCTAAAGTTGAATCAGTTGATGAAGCTGAAGCTATATTAGTTAGAAGTGCAGGAATGCATGATATGGAACTTAAAGAATCTGTTCTTGCAGTAGCAAGAGCTGGCGCAGGTGTTAATAATATTCCACTTGATAAATATGCTAGCGAAGGTGTTGTAGTATTTAATACACCTGGTGCTAACTCTAATGGTGTAAAAGAATTAGCAGTTGCAGGTATGTTGTTAGCTTCAAGAGACATCATTGGTGGTGTTAATTGGGTTGCTGATAATAAAGATGAAGCAGAGATTGCTAAACTAGTAGAAAAGAACAAATCACAGTTTGCAGGTTGTGAAATCCAAGGTAAAAAGTTAGGTATTATCGGACTTGGTGCAATTGGTGGAAAGCTTGCAAATGCAGGCATATCTTTAGGTATGGAAGTTTATGGATGTGACCCATATATTTCAATTGAAGCAGCTTGGACTATTTCAAGTGAAGTTAATCACGTAAAATCTAGAGAAGATATCTACAAAGAATGTGATATTATTTCTATACATACTCCTTTAGTAGATGATACTAAAAAGATGATTAATGAAGAAACTATCTCTATGATGAAAGATGGAGTTATTATTCTTAACTTTGCTAGAGATCTACTTGTTAATGATGAAGATATGGAAAAAGCATTAAAATCAGGAAAAGTTAAAAAGTACGTTACAGATTTCCCAAATGCTAAAACAGCTGGTATGGAAGGTGTAATTGCTCTACCTCATCTTGGAGCTTCTACAGAAGAATCGGAAGATAACTGTGCAGTTATGGCAGTTGATCAGATTAAAAATTTCCTTGAAAACGGAAATATAATTAATTCAGTTAATTATCCTAATTGTGATTTAGGAAAAACTACAAAAGAATGTCGCGTTACAATAATGCATAAGAACATTACAAATATGATTACAAGATTTACAGGAATATTTTCTGATGCGAATGTTAATATATCAGATATGATTAACAAAAGTAGAGGAGATTATGCTTATACTATGCTAGATCTTGACACAGTTGTAGCTGATGATGTAATTAATAAGATTAAAGATATTGATGGCGTTATTAAAGTTAGAACTATTAAATAAGTATATATAATTAGGGTTTCAGATCTTTGTTGGTCTGAAACCTTCTTTAGGTTACTAGTGAATTTATATTTAGAAAGGAAGTACAAATTAATTTGTACTAAGGTGAACTATGGCTATTATTAAACCTTTTAAAGCAATAAGACCAGCGGCTAGTGTTGCAAGTAAAGTTGCGGCATTACCATATGATGTTTATAATCGAAAAGAGGCATATGAAGTTGTTAAAAATAACCCTTTATCTTTCTTAAATATTGATAGAGCTGAAACATCATTTGATGAAAGTGTTAATACATATGATAGTATAGTGTATCAAAAAGCAAAAGAACTACTTGATAAAATGATATCTGATAACACTTTGATTGAAACATCTACAGAGAATTACTATATATATGAACTTACTATGAATGATAGATCTCAAACAGGAATTGTTGCCTGTGCTAGTATTGATGATTATCTTAACAATACAATTAAAAAGCATGAAAAAACAAGAGAAGAAAAAGAACAAGATAGAATTAATCATGTGGATATTACCAGTGCTCAAACAGGACCAATATTTTTAGCCTATAGAGCGAATCAAACAATTAGCGAGATAGTTAGCATAACTAAAAAAGATAAGCCACTTTATGATTTTATTTCAGATGATAAAGTATCACATAGAGTTTGGGTTATAGATGATAGCAATAACATTAAAAAAATTAAAGAAGCTTTTTTAAATATTAATCAAATCTATATTGCAGATGGTCATCATAGAGCAGCATCAGCAGTAAAAGTAGGTTTAAAAAGAAGAGCTAATAACCCAAATCATAAGGGCAATGAAGAATACAACTATTTTTTATCAGTATTATTTCCTGATGAAGAATTAATGATAATGCCTTATAATAGAGTTGTTAAAGATTTAAATGGAATGACAAAAGAAGAATTCCTTAAAAAAATCAATGATTCATTTGATATATCATTTGTAGGAAAAGATGCTTACAATCCAGAAATGAAAGCAAGCTTTGGTATGTATCTTGAAAATGAATGGTATATGTTAAAAGCAAAAAAAGACATATTATCTTTAGATAGTGTAAAAAGACTCGATGTATCAATACTACAAGAGCATTTACTAGATAAAGTATTAGGGATTAAAGATCCAAGAATAGATGATAGAATTGATTTTATAGGTGGAATCAGAGGTTTGTCTGAATTAGAAAAAAGATGTAATAATGATATGAAAGTTGCATTTTCTATGTATCCAACAAGTATAAATGAATTATTTGATGTGGCAGATGATAATAAATTAATGCCACCAAAGTCTACTTGGTTTGAGCCAAAACTAAGAAGTGGTTTGTTTATCCACAAAATATAAGAGAATTACAAAATTAGAAACAAAAGGATGGAAAAGAATGGGCGGATTATTTGGAGTTGCTTCAAAAAAAGATTGTGTATTTGATTTGTTTTTCGGTATAGACTATCATTCACATTTAGGAACAAAAAAAGGTGGAATGACAGTACATGGAGAAAATGGTTTTGATAGAGCCATTCATAACATTTCTAATTCACCATTTAGAACAAAGTTTGAAAAAGATTTTCAAGATATGAAAGGAAACCTTGGAATAGGTTGTATATCTGATAATGAGCCACAACCATTATTAGTAAGATCTCACCTTGGTAATTTTGCTATTACAACAGTTGGTAAGATTAGTAATCTTGATGAACTAGTTGATTTAAGCTTTAAAAAAGGAAGTACACATTTTCTTGAAATGAGTGGTGGAGAGATAAATGCAACAGAACTAGTTGCATCTTTGATAAACCAAAAGTCAAGTATTTTAGAAGGTATAAAATATGCTCAAGAAATGATTGAAGGATCAATGACAATGCTAGTTTTAACTCCTGAGGGCATTTATGCGGCAAGAGATAGATTAGGAAGAACACCTATTGCTATTGGTAAGAAAAAAGATTCTTTTTGTGCATCATTTGAGAGCTTTGCTTATCTTAATTTAGGTTACAAGCATTTTAAAGATTTAGGACCTGCTGAAATAGTATTTATGAATCATGAGGGTGTAGTAACACTACAAGAACCTGGAAAAGATATGAAAGTTTGTAGCTTCTTATGGGTTTATTATGGTTACCCTACATCGTCTTATGAAGGTGTAAATGTTGAAGAAATGAGAAATCATTGCGGAAGACTTATGGCAAAAAGAGACAATGTACAAACTGATATAGTTGCAGGTGTACCTGATTCAGGAATAGCCCACGCAATTGGTTATTCTAATGAATCAGGAATACCATTTGCCAGACCATTTATAAAATATACTCCAACCTGGCCAAGATCATTTATGCCACCAAATCAACAACAAAGAAATTTGATTGCAAAAATGAAATTAATACCTGTAGACTCTCTAATTAAGGGAAAAAATATGCTTCTTATTGATGACTCAATAGTTAGAGGTACACAGCTTAGAGAAACAACAGAATTTTTATATGAAAGTGGTGCTAAAGAAGTACATATTAGACCTGCATGTCCACCATTACTATTTGGATGTAAGTATCTTAACTTTTCAAGATCATCTTCTGAGATGGATTTGATAACAAGAAGATATATAAAAAAGGTGGAAGGTGATAATGCAGAAGCCTCATTAGTAGAATATGCTAATCCAGATTCACAAAAACATCAAAAAATGGTAGAAGAAATCGGTAAAGAGCTTAAGTTTACTTCGCTTAAGTTTAATAGAATTGACGACATGATAGAATCAATAGGAATTGAACCTTGTAAACTATGTACATACTGTTTTAACGGTAAAGAGTAACATAGTAAAAATAGAATCCAAAATAAAACAAACTAGTTCCCATATGTTAGAAATTTAATTTTAACATACAGGACTAGTTTTTTTATAGTGCGAGTTGCGGTTTTTATCGTCTATCATGTTGAAAAACAATACAAATAATGTTATATTTATTAAGTATATGAATAGTATACGAATTCTTCACACTTATAATAAATTACTTGAATAATGATTAATTAAAAAGCAATAATATAAGAAAGTACATGTTTTCTATTAAGTTAAAATGGAAATAGTACGGAAATGGAGATTTATATGAAAGATATGCTATATAAACTAATGAACTGGCCACTAATAGAAGGAATAATTTATTCAGATTTAGATAAGCCAAATAAGATACTAGGACCATCATTACTAAAAGAAGGGCTCTTAATTCAAGTATATAATCCAGCGGCAAGTAAGGTTATAGTAAAAACAACTTATAACAAAAAAGAATATGAAGCAAAAGAGATGGATGAAGGATTTTTTGCAGTTTTAATAAAAGAAAAAAAAGTAGTAGAATACTCACTTGTTTGTACCATTGGTAAAAAAACAGTAGAGATTAAAGATCCGTATGCATATACACCTAATATAGACAAAGAGTTGTTAGCAAAGTTTAATACGGGAACATCACTGACAGCATACAAATATCTAGGTAGTCATATTGATGAAGTTGACAATGTTAAAGGTGTAAGATTTGCAGTTTGGGCGCCTGAAGCTTTAAGAGTAAGTGTTGTTGGGGATTTTAACAACTGGGATGGAAGAATTCATCAGATGAGTAGAGTAGGTACAAGTGGTGTATTTGTTATATTTATTCCAGAGCTAAAAAATGGTGATGATTATCAGTATGAGATTAGAAAAAAAGGAAATGAGCTATTAGTAAAATCAGACCCTTATGCAATGTCATATTATCCTAACTCTCATGTTTCATTGGTATGCGATATAAGCGATTTTAAATGGACTGATTCAAAGTGGCAAAAAGATAAAAAGAAAAATGATTTAAATCTTCCAATTATGATATATGAATGTGATTTAAGAAAGTTTGCTTGTGATATAGAGGCTAAAAAAACTTTATCATACAGAGAACTTGCACCATTAATTACTTCGCATTTAAAAGAAATGGGCTATACTCATATACAGATTATGTCCACTATGGCACTTGACTATAAAGATGATAACATTAACACTTATTATTACTGTGCAGATGCGTTGCTTGGTGAAATATCTGATCTTAAGTATTTTATCAACTACTTACATAATAATTCAATAGGAGTAATATTTGATTGGGTACCAAGTTATTTTATTGATGATGTAAGAATGTTATCTGTATATGATGGAACTTGCTTATATGAACATATGGATGATAAAAAAGGATATAATTACAAACACAACGTAAAACTTTTTAATTATAATCGTGCAGAAGTTTTAAGTTTTTTGTCAAGTAATGCATACTTTTTGATGAACGAACTTCATGCAGATGGCCTATCTTATAATTCGCTGGCTATGATGCTATATCTAGATTATGGTAAAAATGAAGGTGAGTGGATACCAAATATTTATGGAAACAATATTAATCTTGAAGCAGTAGAATTTATTAAAAGTCTTAACAATACATTAAAAGATTATAGAAAAGATTTCCTTTTGATAGCTGATGATAATAGCCTTTTTGAAAATGTTACAACAAAAGAAGAAACCAATAGTTTAGGCTTTGATTTAAAATGGGATATCGCAGCTACAGACAATATGATTAACTATATTAAAAAAGAAGATAAAAATAAAAAAGAAAAGTTTGATGAATTTACATTTAGCATGATTTATCATTATAGAGAAAGATTCTTGTTACCACTTTCTCACAAATTAATTAAAGATGAATCAAAGGAAAACATTGATGTTTCTTTAGCATATCAATTAAAACTTCCGTCTAATAAAGAAGTAGAGGTAGATGAATACGCGAAATATAAGGCGTTATATGCCTACTATATGATGCATCCTGGTAAAAAGCTTATTTTTATGGGACAAGATATAGCAAAAGATTATAGATGGGAAAAAGAAGAATTTTTATTTGAATATGATTCAAAAACTGATATGTTAAAAAGTGAAACTGATAATATGAATAAGATGCTTATAGATTTTGTAAAAGACATTAATAATATGTATATTTCAGAAGAAGCAATATATATAAATGAGCTTTTAGAAGAAGGTTTTGAGTGGATTAATGAGATCGATTCTGAAAAAGGAATAATTTCTTTTGTAAGAAAAGGAAAACTTCAAAAACATATGATGTTAGTTGTATTTAATTCTTCAGATAAAGATTATGACAAGTTATTAGTTGGAGTGCCTAAAAAAGGCAAATATAAAGAAGTGATTAACACAGATGCTAAAATCTATGGTGGAATGGATTTTACGAATAAAAGAGTCAAAACAACGACGAGTGTAAAAGCTAATGCTAGAGATAATTCAATTAAAATAAAAATAAAAGCAAACAGTGTGGCTATTTTTAAGTATGTTACTGATACTTCTGTAAAAACTAAAGAAGAAAAAGAAAAGATTGCCAAAAAAGGATCAGAGCAGGCTAAAAAAGATGCTCTATTATAAAAAAGATATAATTTGAAAATTATTAATAAAAGGAGGCATAAAATGCTGTTAAAAAACATTATTAAAAGTGAAGATGTAGTCAACTTTTTCAAGGGATATTTGCCAGGAATACAAGCATTCTTGTTAAATATTATAATTGCTATAGTTATATTACTAATTGGTAAAATAATAATAAAAAACCTACTAAAAGTGGTTAAAAAAGTACTAATAAAATCAAGTATAGAAGTAAGTGTAAGAAAATTTATTGATTCTTTACTAAAAGCTATTATGTATATAATATTGATTATGATAATAGCAGATAGAGTAGGTATTCAAACCACTTCGTTTTTAGCTATACTTGGTTCTGCAGGTCTTGCAATTGGCCTTGCTCTTCAAGGTAGTTTGTCTAACTTTGCAGGTGGAGTTTTAATACTTATAATCAAACCATTTAAAGTAGGTGACTATATAGTAGATGGTGGAAGCGGCAAAGAGGGAACAGTTCAAAAAATAGATTTATTTTATACTTCTCTTATAACTACAGATAACAAATTAGTTGTTGTTCCTAATGGAATGTTATCTAATTCTGAAATTACAAATGCAACAGCATTTGAAAAAAGAAGATTGGATTTATCTGTAGGTATTAGCTATGGAAATGACATGAAAAAAGCAAAAGATATAGTCGAAGAAGTTGTAAGAAGTACAAATTACCCATTAGAAGATAAAGAATTATTAGTGATAATTAAAGAATTGAGAGATAGTGCAGTTATTATAGAAGCTAGAATATGGCTTAAAACAGATGATTATTGGACTGCTAAATTTGAGCTAACAGAAAAAATCAAGAATAAGTTTGATGAAGAAAACATCGAAATACCGTTTAATCAAATGCAGGTTCATTTGGTGCAAAAGTAGTTAATAAAATAATTTAAAATAAATATCTCATAAGAGTAATAAAAAACCGACATCAAATAGTTCAGATGAACTTTTAGTGTCGGTTTATATTTTTAATAATTAGATTGTCTTTAAGAAATTTTCATTAATAGCTATTACTTTTTCCATGGCTTCTATACCAGGTGCACCAATAGTAAGACGCTTTTTAACGCAGGTTTCAAGGCTTAAGGCATCATAGATATCTTCCTTAAATACAGGACTAATAGCAGTATATTCATCTATTGTCATATCAAGTAGTGAAATGTTTTTCTCTATGCAATATAAAACTAGTTGTCCAACAATACCATGAGCATCTCTAAAGGTAACACCATTGTTTACTAAGTAATCCGCTGCATCTGTTGCATTTGTAAAGCCATTCATTGCACTTTTTGCCATAGTTTCGCTTTTGAAAGAGATTGTATTCATCATTCCAGTAAATAAAGCTAAACAACCTTTAACAGTGTCAATCGCATCAAATGTTAGTTCTTTATCTTCTTGCATATCTTTATTGTATGCTAGAGGAAGTGATTTCATAGTTGTAAGTAATGACATTAAAGCACCATATACTCTTCCTGTTTTACCACGTACAAGTTCAGCAATATCAGGGTTTTTCTTTTGAGGCATAATACTACTACCAGTACTATAGGCATCATCGATTTCAACGAAACCATATTCATTAGAATTCCATATTATTATTTCTTCTGAAAAACGACTTAAATGCATCATAATAGTAGAAAGAGCACTTAATAATTCGATTGCATAATCTCTGTCTGATACAGAATCCATACTGTTTAGAGTAGGTCCGCTAAAGCCTAAAACAGATGCAGTGTAATCTCTATCTAGCGGATAAGTAGTTCCTGCAAGTGCGCCTGAACCGATAGGAGAATAGTTTAGTCTTTCTCTTACATCCACAAGTCTTTGATAATCTCTTTTAAACATCTCCATATAAGCACCTACATGATGTGCTAGAGTAGTAGGTTGAGCTTTTTGAAGATGAGTAAATCCAGGCATATAAGTTTCTTTATTATTCTTCATAATATTATGTAGAGATAATAATAGCTCTTTTACTAATTCAAAAAGAGTATCAATCTCATCTCTAACATATAGCTTCATATCAAGAGCGACCTGGTCATTACGACTTCTTCCGGTATGAAGCTTTTTGCCAGGTTCACCAATTCGTTCTATTAAATTGGCCTCTACAAAGCTATGAATATCTTCATGTTCATCTGTGATTTCTAAAATATCGTTATCTATATCAGCAAGAATTCCTTCTAAACCTTTTAGAATAGCTTCCTCGTCATCCTTTGTTATAATGTTTTGTTTTGAAAGCATTTTGACATGTGCCATACTTCCGTTGATATCTTGTTTGTAAAACTTCTTATCAAAAGATATAGAAGCGTTGAAGTTGTGTACTAAATGATTAGTATCTTTTGTGAAGCGACCGCCCCAAAGTTTCATGTTGTCACCTGTACCTTTCCTATGTTTATTATTGTGTCATTCAATTAAAATAACAAATTGATTCTACACATCAAAAGAGATTATAACACTTAACTGCCCTAAAAATCAACTTAAATGACTAAAAAACGAACCTTAGGTGTCTGGGTTCGTTTTTTAGTGAGTCAAAGCTTATATAAAATACAGATTTAATTCTACTTCGCTAATAATTTCATTATTTGATTACTTCTATTTATAAATTCACTCATTGCATCAGGATTAAGTGGTGCGTGGCTAATGCTAGCAAGGTCATATAATTGCTTGCAGAATAAATCAACATGTTCAGAATCTGAATTGTTTAATATATATTGAACTAGCTCGTGATTATAATTTAATACAAGAGTAGAAGAACTAGCAAACATAGAAGGATCCATTCCTGGCATTCCGTACATTTTGAACATATCTTGCATTCTTCTGCTTTCTTCAGAAACAGTAATCATAGAAGATAGATCTTTGTTTTTTAGCTTTTCAAGTTTTAAATCAAGAGCCTGATTATTTAAAGCTTTTTTAAATAGTTCTTTAAGTTTTTCAGCATCTTTTTCAAGAGTCTCTTTTTCTTCTTCCTTTGTCTCATCTTTAAAAGAATCAGTTAAATCAGCATCGATTCTTAAGAACTTAACATTTTCATGTTTGGTTTCAAGCTGAGAAATAAAAGGTTGATCAATAGTGTGTGTTAATAAAACTGCATTTAGATTAGCTTCTTTAAACATCTTAATATATTGACCTTGAGCCGTAAGATCAGTTGCATAGTAAACTTTTTCTTTATCAGAACTGTTTTCTAAATATTCAGGAAGAGTGCTATAGTTACCATCAATATCCTTAAATAAAATATGATCATTCATTTTTTCGGCAAATTTTTCATCCTTCAAGCAACCATATTTTATAAATGGACTGATATCATCCCAATATTTTTTGTAAGATTCAATATCGGTTTTACAAATTCCTGATAACTTATCAGCAACTTTTTTTGTAATGTAATCAGCAATCTTTTTAACAAAACCGTCATTTTGAAGCGCACTTCTTGATACATTAAGAGGAAGATCAGGACAATCAATAACACCTTTTAATAATAATAAGAATTCAGGTATAACTTCTTTTATATTATCGGCTATAAATACTTGATTGTTATATAACTTAATTGTTCCTTCCATTGACTCATATTCATTATTGAGTCTTGGGAAGTAAAGAATTCCTTTTAGATTAAATGGATAGTCCATATTAAGGTGTATCCAAAATAGAGGTTCTTTAAAATCGTTAAATACATCTTTGTAAAAATCTTTATAGTTATCTTCACTACAATCATTAGGGTGTTTAGTCCATAAAGGGTGAGTGTCATTAATAGGAACTAATCTTTTGATGATTTTTGCTTTTTTTGTTTCAGGTGTTATCTCAACAACTTCTTTAACACCATCTTCATTTTCTTTTTCTTCAGTTTTAGCTTCTTCAATAACAGTTTCGATAACGGTATCTGTATCAAGAACTTCGTCTTCATTTATTAATTCATACTCGGTTTCTTTGTTAGGATTAATAACAAAGATCTCAGTTGGCATAAATGAACAATATTTTTTGATTACTTCTTTTGCTTTAAATTCATTTGCAAATTGAATATTATCATCATTAATATATAATGTAATCTCTGTACCACGAGTTTGTTTGTCGCCTTTTTTCATTGTGAATTCAGTACCGCCATCACATTCCCAAGAGACAGGAGTAGCACCTTCTTCGTGAGATAAAGTATCAATTGTTACTTTGTCAGCAACCATAAATGCTGAGTAAAATCCTAGTCCGAAATGTCCGATAATTTCATCTTTATTAGTTTTGTCTTTATATTTTTCGACAAATGCTTCTGCACCTGAAAATGCTATTTGATTAATATATTCATCTAATTCAGTTTCAGTCATTCCAATACCATTATCAATAAAGGTTAAAGTTTTTTCTTTGTCGTTAACAATTACATTAATTGCAAATTTGTTATCTTCAGGAAGGGTAGTCTCGCCCATAACTTCTAGCTTTTTAAGCTTTGTTATAGCATCGCATCCGTTTGAGATAAGTTCTCTAAAAAAGATGTCATGGTCTGAATATAACCATTTTTTAATAATTGGAAAAATATTTTCACTGTTGATTTTTAAGCTTCCTTGTGTTGTGCTCATGTAATAATCACTCCTTTTAATATTTATAATTTGTTTATCTAAGGATATATTTTATATAATGTTTTATTAAAAGTCAAGAGAAAATTAGCACTCATTTAATCAGAGTGCTAATAACTTTGAAAAATATGTATCCCATTGTTTATCAATGTCTTTATCAAGTGTAAAAGTTTTATAGCTAAGACCATTAGTTACTACTAAAGTGTTATGCTCGAATTTAATGTTAAGATATAGTGTGCTTATGTTATCAAGCTCTGAATTAGTTATGTCAGGAAAAATTGATTTGTATGATTCTTTTGGTACTACAAATATTATTTTGATTAATTCTGGAGCTTTATTACCTTTGATTATCTGAAAGCATAGGCTCTTAAATGTGCTCCATTTTTGATATTCTGAAATGCGCTCTGATTCTAGCTCTTCTTTTGAATAATAATTTGTATTTGTGATACCGTTTATTACGAAGGTTGAATATGTTTTTATTGTTATTTCGGATAAGTATAAATCGTCAAATGTATTTCCTACAAGTAGATTGTTCATAAATTGTTTTGTGTTTTTTATGGTTTCGTTATTCAAGTATGGCCTCTTTCTTTATATTTTTATGTTACTAAATTATATCAGAGAAGTTTGGTTATGGCTAGCC
>CAZIGN010000003.1:74116-75602 GCA_964538805.1 uncultured Lachnospiraceae bacterium | reverse complement strand
TTATTTTTTTATAATTGTTTCATAAGCTTATAATTAATAAAAAATAACATAAAAAACAAACAAAGTGTCTATAGGGACTTCAAAGAAAGGGTATATTTATGAAAAAAGTAAAAGGATTAATTATAGTTAAAGAATCTAGAATTATAACTAATGTTAATTAAATACTAAGGAGTAAGGTATGTATAAAATATGGGAATATATAACGCAAGGATACAAGAACACTAAAACACAGAAGAATAAGCAAAGATTATCTTTGCTTATTCTTTCTTTGTCTTTTGTAGTATATATAGTAGTTAATTCAATAGCAGGTTCTGCTAATGACAGTCGTGAAAGCATATTATCGGCACCTGAGTATAGAAGTTTAACTATATACGCTGATGATAACAAGCATCGAGAGATACTATATCAAGAATTATTAAAAGAACAAAAGACTAATGAAAAGATAACCGATGTAAGATATAGAACAGGAATTTTTTTTACTAGCCTAGTTAATATTGAAAAATATTATGGCATAGATGAGCTTGGTGTATCGTTGAATCATTATTTAAGTGCTATTTCAGAATACACAGTATCAGGAAGAACAGATAATATAAAAGAAGATGAGATTATTCTTCCAGAATACATATATGGAGTGGGTGAAAAAACAAATTATGAATATTATAAGGGTTCAGATCTTTTAGGAGAAATTATAACAATACAGACTGAAAATGTATTCACTAAAGAAAAATTGAATTATGAATTTAAAGTAGTTGGAACCTATGATAATGTAAAAAGTATGAGTGAAAAAAACTTTTATGTTGAACATCTCAAGCTATCCGAAATCAACGAGGATACTTTTAAAATATCCGAAGAAGAAAAAAAAGAATTTATTGACAATAATGGCTATGAAGAATATGTAATCAGGAGCAACTCTAATTTTAATAATATGATATCTGTGTATATAGGTCTAGGATATGACTTGCAAGAATCAAGTGACGAGATAATAAATAATCTTAGAAACAAAGGGATGACGTTTTGGTCACAAGTGCATCCAGGCTTGGACGAAGAAATAACAAATTATTTTAATGAAGTTATAATTGTAGGTAATTTAATAGCTGGATTATTACTTATTATAGCAATTATTAATATTATAGTAAGTTCAATAAATGAAGTAAGAAATAGGTTGTGGGAATTTGCTTTAAAAAAGACTATGGGCTATTCATTTAAAGATTTGTTTAGTATTTTATTAGTAGAAAGAGTGATAAATCTTTATAAATCAATTGTCGTTGCAATAATAGTAACGTTAATAATAGTAGCAGGTGGCAACTATTGGATTCAGGAGCTTTTTGCATATGGAAAGCAATTCTATGAGCTTAAGTTAGATATGCAAGCAAGTAGTATATCTTTAATAATAATGATAATAACATCAGCTATAGCGGTGATTTTTTGTATACCAGTAGTTCTTAAGACTAATATAATAAAGACATTAAAAGCAGAATAAAAAGCA
>CAZIGN010000003.1:43395-74016 GCA_964538805.1 uncultured Lachnospiraceae bacterium | reverse complement strand
AAAAGCAGAATAAAAAGCATAGATGAATAGTTAAAAACTAATATGGAAAGGTTATAAGGCAGATATAAGATAGAAATATCTTGTTTTGCAAGGTATAGGGATGAAAAAGAAAAAGAAAAAGAAAATAATAATCTTAGGATTGATTCTTTTGTTGTGTGCTTCAAGTGTAGGATTTATATTCATTGTAAAGAGCCTGAAATCAGATATTATAAAAGAAAGTAAAGATACTCTTCTTGATGTAGAAAAACTTATTAATAAGCTTGTTAAGGATAAAGAATATAGTATAGAAGAAATATTTAAAGAAGCAAATATAGTTAAAGTGAATGAAATTATCTTTGAAAATGTTAGTTCTAATATTTTGCCATATAGTGATAAAGAAAAAGCAAATATAAAAGTCTCACCTAACTTTTATATAAGTGATGAAGAAAAACTTGAAGGATTCATCGATCTTTTATCAGAGATTGATTTTAAACAAATGAAAGCAGATGATAGCTTAATAAGCTATAATCCAGATTCTATGATGAACATAGTAATAATAGATGAGTCAAAAAGAGTTTTGGATTTAGGCATTTTAAATCATAAAGAAAAATATAGTACCGTTTATTTAAGTATCAATAATGAAAATAAAGATATAAGTGATTCTGAAGTATATGAATTTATAAATAAATTTTCTGCATGCATGGTATTTGATTATAAAGAATTTGAAAAGATTGTTGATTTGTTATGGAACAATTTAGAAGAGATGAGCCTTAATAATTTGTATGAGATAGTAAGTTTGAAAGAACCAATTCATATAAATGAGCTTATAAAGTATAAGTATATTAATAAACAAAGTGATAAAAAAGAGGGTAGCTCTATTATTTATAATATAAACGATAAATTAGTAGATGTTGAATACATAGGTACGAGTGGATATGTAGAGATTAAAAACATAACTCTTCTTGATAATGGTAATAAGAAAAAAATTAGTGGATATAGTAATTACGAAGAATTTGAGAGGTTGATAAATGAAGTGGGTAATTAACAAAAAATTATATATGCCATTTACAACTATATTAAGTGTTGTAGTTTATACAGTTAATGTGTTGATACTAAACATTGTAATCCAGATAATTAACAAAGTTATAAGAGTTAAGAACTCTAGCTGGTATAAAGAAAAGATTTTAATAGACAGAGAATTTGATACATTTTATAAAGACAGAACAGACTTTATTATTATTGCTTTAATAATAGCAATGATAGTTTTGGTGGTATTAACAATAACAGTTTTATCACTGTTTAGAAAGATACATCTTAATAATTATAAGTTGCAGATAGGACATTACAAGGCATTTGGTTATACAAATAATAAAATAATTGCCATACTAAAATATGACTATATAATAGATTTGATTATATCTATTCCTATATCATATGCATTTACTTTGTATTTATATAATAAGGTGTATAGACTTAATTTTTTCAAAGAAATATTGGTTTTAAAAGGAGAAAATAGCATTGAATATTCTATATTGGTGCTTGTTATAGCTTTAGTATTTATAATATTGTACTTTATAGATTTTATGTGGTTAAGAAAAATAAAAAGTAAAAATATAATAAAAACAATTAATAACAGAAAATAAGGGTTAAAAGGAGAATTTTATGAGTATTGTTATAGATGGTTTGACAAAAAGCTACAACAATAATAAGGTGGTAGCGTTAAATGAATTCAACTATAAATTCGACAAGAATAAGATGTATGCAATAATGGGGCCTTCGGGGTCTGGAAAGTCTACTCTACTTAACATTTTAGGCAGTCTAGATAAACCAACTAAAGGTAAGGTGTTTGTTGAAGATACAGATATTTGCAATATGAAAGAAAAAGATATTAACAAATATAGAATGGAAAAGATTGGCTTTGTATTTCAAAGTTATTATCTAAATCCATATTTTAATGCAATTGATAACGTTATTGTTCCTATGTGCATTAATGAAAGTATAAAAAGAAAAGAAAGAAAAAGTATAGCTTATAAATTATTAGAGGATTTTAAAGTTGAGCATTTGAAAAACAACTTTCCTTATGAAATGTCAGGTGGAGAGCAGCAAAGAATTTGCTTAGCAAGGGCCATGGCAAACCATCCTGATATTATATTAGCAGATGAACCAACAGGAAATTTAGATGAAGAAAATGAAAGAATAGTATTTGAGTATTTAAAAGAAATAGCTAGAAATAATAAAATAGTAATAGTTGTTTCGCATAATGATTTAGTAAAGGAATATGCGGATGAAGTTATATATATTAAAAAAGGTAAGCATATTAAAGAACAATAAGATAAAGACAATAAGATAAAGACAATAAATTAATTCAATACTTTAGTTGTATTGTGATAATTTCTAAGTTATAATAAGAAATTATTATAGACAAAAGGTAGGTAAAGATATGAGTAATAAGATAAGAACTAGATATGCTCCAAGTCCAACAGGAAAGATGCATGTAGGAAACCTAAGAACAGCGTTGTATGAGTTTTTGATTGCAAAACATGAAGGTGGAGATTTTTTATTAAGAATAGAAGATACAGATCAGGAGAGGTTTGTTGAAGGTGCTTTAGATATTATATATAGAACCATGGAAAAGACAGGTCTTATTCATGATGAAGGTCCTGACAAAGATGGTGGTGTAGGTCCTTACGTTCAAAGTGAAAGACAGGCAAGTGGGATATATCTTGAATATGCTAAGCAGTTAGTAGAAAAAGGTGAAGCATATTATTGTTTTTGTTCAAAAGATAGGCTAGATTCACTTAAACAAGAGATAGCAGGAAAAGAAGTTCTTATTTATGATAAACATTGTTTGAATTTGTCAAAAGAAGATGTAGAGAAAAACCTTGTAGATAATATACCTTATGTTATAAGACAAAACAATCCCAAAGAAGGAACTACAACATTTACAGATGAAATCTATGGAGAGATTACAGTAGACAACTCTGAATTAGATGATATGGTTCTTATAAAATCTGACGGATATCCTACATATAACTTTGCAAATGTAATAGATGATCATCTTATGAATATAACTCATATTGTAAGAGGTAATGAATATATTTCTTCATCACCAAAGTATCAAAGACTTTATGAAGCTTTTAATTGGGAAGTTCCAGCTTATGTTCATCTTCCATTAATAACAGATGAGAATCATAAAAAACTATCAAAACGTTCAGGGCATTCTTCATATGAAGACCTTATCGAACAAGGTTTTTTAAGTGAAGCGGTGGTTAATTATATTGCATTATTAGGTTGGAGTCCTGAAGATAATAGAGAGATATTTACGCTTGAAGAATTGATTAAAGATTTTAATTATAAAAGAATCAATAAATCACCATCTGTGTTTGATATCGTAAAGTTAAAGTGGATGAATAGTGAATATATTAAAGCTATGGATAATGACAAATATTATGAATATTCAAAGCCTTATATTGTGGATGAATTAAAAGAAGGTCTTGATTATAAAAAGATTTTAGACCTACTTAAAACAAGAATTGAAGTGTTTACTGATATAAAGGATAATTTGGACTTTTTTAATGAATTACCTGATTATGATATAGAAATATATACTCATAAAAAGATGAAAACTAATTCACAAAATTCTCTTGAGATTTTGAAAGAAGTTTTACCAATACTAGAGAATGAAACAGATTATAATGCTACAAATCTTCATGATGTTATAA
Source organism: uncultured Lachnospiraceae bacterium (assembly GCA_964538805.1). Lineage (GTDB taxonomy): Bacteria > Bacillota > Clostridia > Lachnospirales > Lachnospiraceae > CAZIGN01. The sequence continues at coordinate 70,315 of CAZIGN010000003.1, read as the reverse complement.
TGAATTACATTAAAGAAAAAGAATACAAAAACGGTTTAGTATTATGGCCAATAAGAACAGCTGTATCTGGAAAACAATCAACACCAGGTGGTGCTTTTGAAATAATGGAAATAATAGGAAAAGAAGAAAGTATTTACAGAATTAAAAAAGGAATCGAAAAATTAGAAGCATAAATAATTGTTTTTTTCTATATTCTAAAATTGCATTTATAGTAATTATTACTATAAATGCAGTTTTTTTAAATAAACAACAATAAACCACTTGAAAAAGAACATATGTTCTGATATACTTTAGCCAAAGATATGAGTAAAAGGATCTATAATTGTTTGTAATAGCTTTTGTATAAGAAATGATTTTGTAAGAGGTAATTAGGATGGATAGAATAATATTTCATATTGATGTTAATAGTGCTTTTTTGTCATGGGAAGCTGTGCATAGAATTAAACATCTACAACAAGAAGAAGATCTAAGAGAGATTCCTTCTGCTGTAGGTGGAGATATAATGCAAAGAAGAGGAATAATACTTGCAAAGTCGCTTGCGGCAAAAAAGTATGGAATAAAGACAGGAGAAACTTTACTTGAAGCTAGAAGAAAGTGTAGCGAATTAGTAATAGTTCCGCCGAATTATATATTATATGAGACTTGTTCAAAAGCATTTATAAAGATTCTTGAAAGATACTCACCGCGAATTGAACAATTTAGTATAGATGAAGCTTTTCTTGATATGACAGGAACCAACCTATTGTTTGGTGAACCTGTAAAAGCTGCAAATATGATAAGAGAACAAGTAAAAAATGAATTAGGTTTTACAGTCAATATTGGAATATCAAGCAATAAGTTATTAGCAAAGATGGCCTCGGACTTTAAAAAACCAGATATGGTTCATACATTGTTTTTTGATGAAATCAAAGATAAGATGTGGCCACTACCTGTTTTTGAGTTGTACTTTGTAGGAAGAGCAACAACAAAAAAACTATTTAATCTTGGGATAAAGACTATAGGAGAATTAGCCAACTCAGATAAAGAACTTTTGAAGTTTCATTTAAAAAAGCAAGGTGAATTAGTGCACGAATTTGCTAATGGCATAGATATTTCATTGGTTGAGGATACCAAAAAAGAAGCAAAAGGATATGGCAACAGTACTACTATAGCATTTGATGTCACCGATGCTTCAACTGCAAAGATGGTGCTTCTTAATCTTTGTGAGAAAGTATCTATGAGACTTAGAAAAGCTAAGGTTAAAGCAGAAGTTATAAGTGTAGGAATAAAAACTTGTGACTTTAAGTATTTATCTCATCAATCAGTATTAATAAACCCAACTAATATAACTAGGGAAGTTCATGAGGTTGTCTCTAGGTTGTTTGATGAGGCTTGGAATAATGAGCCTATAAGACATCTAGGAGTTCATGCTTGTAAGATTGTAGAAGAAGAAAGTGTAAGGCAGATTAGCCTTTTTGATGATACAGATTATAAGAAGCTAGAAAGAGTAGATAAAGCTATTGATGAGATAAGAAAAAAGTATGGAACATCAGCTATAAAAAGAGCTACTTTTATTGATCCAAAAGACAAAAGTTATTAAATAAAAACTAAAACCTTGACTAAGGAATGGAGAGGATATGATATTTCATGATGAGATAAGTAAAAAAGAAGTAATCTATGGTAATTATGGAAGACAAAGGCTTAAAAAAGATGGTTCTTTTGAAATTGCTTGTGATTGTTGGTTTACAAAAAAAGGTGTAACTATGCCAAAACTTGTAAAATATATGGATGATGAAGGAGTTATAAGAACATTAAAAGATATAAGGGTTGAAAAAGTGGAAAAAAGAAACTATGATGGTATAGCAACTATTGAACACTACTGTAAAATTGTAGTTCAAGGAATAAGGATAAATATAATTTTGATTTTTCATGTAGAAGATAGTAAGTGGACTATGATTACATGTGATAATACAGGAGAAGTTAATGAAGTTTAATGATGAACAAATAAAAGCAATCAAACATACTAAAGGTCCGATGCTAGTACTTGCAGGACCTGGAAGTGGCAAAACCACCGTTATAACCGAAAGAATAAAGAATTTAATACATAATTATAAAGTTAATCCTTCCAATATACTTGTTATTACCTTTAATAAAGCTGCAGCAAATGAGATGAAGAACCGATTTTATAGTTCCAACCCAAACCATGCAGATAATGTTTCTTTTGGAACATTCCATTCTGTATTTTATAAGATTATTAAGTTTTCTTATAATTATAATAACAATTCAGTTTTAAGTGAATTAGAAAAAAGAAATATATTTAAGATAATAATAACAAAATATGATTATGATATAGATATTGAGGATGAAGAAGAGTTTATAACAGATATTATTAATGAGATTAGTTTCATAAAAAACAATATGATAGACTTAAATCAATATAAGCCTAAAGTATGTAATCTAAACCTTTTTAAAAGAATCTATAAAGAGTATACACAAGCTGTTAATAAAGCTAACAAGATAGACTTTGATGATATGTTAATTATTTGCTATGAACTTTTAAAACAAAGAGAAGATATACTAAAAGTCTGGCAAAACAAGTATCAATATATTCTAGTTGATGAGATGCAAGATATTAACAAAGTTCAATATGAAGTAATAAGGATGCTTGGAGGAAAAAGTGCTAACATATTTATGGTTGGAGATGATGATCAATCAATCTATGGTTTTAGAGGTTCTGATCCTAAGATAATGCTAGGTTTTTTTGATGATTATAAAGATGCTTATAAGATAAATCTTACAAAAAATTATAGATCAACGGATAATATTATTGAAGTATCCAAAAAACTTATTGATAATAATACAAAAAGATTTAAAAAAAGAGTGCAGATTAATAATTTGATTGGTAGCAAACCAGAGATATTAATTTTTGACAATTTTTATGAAGAAGATAAGATGGTAGTTTCAAAAATAACAAAGTATTTACATGAAGGATATGATTATAAAGATATTGCTATATTATATAGAACAAGTATAGATGTTAGACATCTTATAGGAAAGTTGATGGAATATAATATTCCATTTAAGATAAAAGATACAGTTCCTAATATGTATGAACATTGGGCGGTAGCTAATATATTAACCTATATTAAGATTGCACTAGGAGATAATATAAAAGCTAATTACTTAAAGATTATTAATAAACCTAAAAGATACATATCAAGAGATGCTTTTTGTGATATGAGAGTAGATTTGAATAGTCTTATTGAGTATTATAAAGAAAAAGATTATGTTGTTGAAAGAATAGAAAAGCTTCATTATGACCTTTTGTTGATAAAAAAACTTAACCCTTTCGCAGCCTTTAATTTTATAAGAAACTCTGTTGGATATGATGATTATATAAAGGAGTATGCAGCAGATAAGAATATTAAAGCAGAAGATATCTTTTCAATAATTGATGAAGTTGCAGAAAGTTTAAAAGGTCTTAAAACTCATGAAATGATGTTTGAAAAGATAGAAGAATATTCAAAAGAGTTAAAAGACAACAAAGAAACATATGCATATGATGACAATTCCGACAGGGTTGTTCTTTCTACTATGCATAGTTCTAAAGGATTAGAATATAGAGCAGTTATAATCATAGATGCAAATGAAGGAATAATTCCACATAGTAAAGCAGTTAAAGATGAGGATGTTGAAGAAGAGAGAAGACTTTTTTATGTGGCTATGACAAGAGCAAAAGAACATCTTCATATATTTGCAGTTAAAGAAAGGCTTAATAAAAAGCTTAAGATATCAAGATATATAAAAGAAATTGTATTAAATTAAAAAACGACCTATAAAATTGAATTTCAAAATCCAATTTTATAGGTCGCCCTAGTTTAATACTAATTATTCGTCTTCGCCTTCAAAGTCTTCTGCATCTAATAATTCATCAAAAGCATCAGAAACGATTTCATATTCTTCATCAGTTTCAATGTTTGATAAAAGTGGCTCGCCATTTTCATCTTCATCATATCTATAAAGAAATAATTCACTTTCCTCATCATCAGCTGAATCTACTGGAAGTAGAGCGATATAATCTTTATCTCCTGCTTCAAAAATAGTAATTACCTGGCAGTTTACTTCTTCATCGTCATCTAGTGTAAGTGTGATAAACATTTCTTCTTGCTCATTAGCATCATTTTCATTGATTTTGCTCATATAAAGTACCTATACCTTTCGTATATTTTCATGTATTGCATACATATGTTTATTCTATCACACCTTGTTATATGAGCGCAACAGTTTAGAAGGTTTTTTAAACTTTTGCAATACAAAAACTTAGAAAAAGGTAGTTATCGTCGATAATAATAACTTATAGATCATCAACAATAGCACCTGCTTTTGTGTATGCAGTTGATTTTGCTTCAAAGAAATCAGTTTTAATAAGATTTGGATCTGAATACTCATTAACCCAGCTCATGTTTTTGGGTTCGTTTTCAAAATCAGGATATAAAACAGAAAAATCTATACTTTTAGCTCGTTCATTTCCAAGATATTTAATATATGCTTCAACATTATCCATGGTTAATCCACTTATTTTTTCACCAATAATATAATGAGCCCAGGCAATTTCATTTTCAACACCAGTTTTTATCATTTCTTCGTATTCTTTTATTAATTCAGGAGTAAACAATTCGGGATTTTCTTTTTTTAGTTCTTTAATAATATTTCTAAATAACCATAAATGAGTATTTTCATCTCGGTTAATATATCTTATTTCTTGAACACAGCCCATCATTAAGCCGTTTCTGCCAAGATTATAAAAGAACATAAATCCAGAATAAAAGTAGATTCCTTCTAAAATAAAGTTTGCAATGACAGTTTTTAAAAAATTATACTTTGTAGGTTCATTATAGAAAGTATTGTATAAGTTTCCAATGAACTCATTACGTTTTAATAGCTCTAAATCATCCTTCCATTGATATAAAATCTCAGTTCTTTCTGCAGGTTCGCAAATAGAATCTAATATATAACCATAGCTTTGTGAATGTACAGCTTCTTGAAAGGCTTGAATCGTAAGACAAAGGTTGATTTCGTTTGCTGTTATATATTCTGCAACATTTGGTAAATTAGCAGTTTGTATACTGTCTAAAAAAACTAAAAAGGATAGGATTTTATCAAAAGCATTTTTTAGGTTTGGTTCAAGATTTCTATAATCTTTTAAATCTTGATTTAGATTGATTTCTTCTGGGATCCAAAAATTATTCATTCCTTGTCTGTACCAATCAGAAACCCAAGAATACTTCATGTTGTTAAAATCGTTAAGATTAGTAGTATTGCCACCTATGATTTTACGCTTTGATAATTCGATATCACCGTCAGGGTTAAAAAGTTGTCTTCGTGTTATATTGTCCATTGTTACCTCCGTATTATAAATTATTACTATTTTCGTTTGAAAAACCCTTTGATTTATGAAGAACAAGAATCACAAGTTTCAACTTCTAAAGATTTAGATCTTACATAGTATATTGTTTTTACACCTTCTTCATAAGCGAGTATAAAAAGATCAAGAATTTGCTTCATTGTGTGCTCTGGAGTTATATAAAGGTTTAAAGACTGACTTTGATCTATATGTCTTTGTCTTATGCCTGCAGCTTTTAGAGATACAACTTGATCTATAGTATGAGCACTTTTATATAACCAATAATTATCTGCATTTAAGCCAGGTGCAACTCTAGGAAGTATCTCACCTTTTTTTTCTTCAAGAAAATATCTATTCATAATAGGGTCGATACCAGCAGTAGTTCCAGCTATTATTGAAGTTGAACCTGTAGGAGCTATAGCTAATAAATAAGAGTTTCTAAGTCCATTTAACTTAACCTTAGATTTTAAATTTGACCAGTTCTTGCTAGTATAATTTCTTTGTGTGAAATAATCACCTGTTTCCCAATCAGATCCTTTAAAAAACGAGTATGACCCTTTTTCTTTTGCAAGAAGCATACTAGCTTCGATAGAATAATAATTGATTTGTTCAAATAAAGAGTCAGCTAATTCTAAATGTTTAGAAGATTCCCAAGGAATCAAATTATTAGCAAGAAGATGGTGATAACCACTTACACCTAAACCAATGGCTCTATACTGAGTGTTAGTATGTTTTGCATATAAAAGAGGATAAGCATTTAAATCAATTACGTTATCAAGAGCTCTAACTACCGTATAAATAATATGTTTTAAATGAGCAGTATTGTTTGTGTCAATATGACCTAAGGCAAGTGAAGCTAGGTTACAAACTACAAAATCACCAGGAATATTTTTTTCTACTATAATAGTTTCACCGTCTATCTCAATACTTTCAGGAGGCAATATATTAATAGGCTTCATATTTTGTAGTATTTCAGTACAAAGATTAGAAGAATAAATCATTCCTTTGTGTTTGTTTGGATTTGCCTTATTAATTATATCTCTATTAAAAGTAAAAGGAGTTCCTGTCTCAACGCAAGATTTTATAATCATTCTTACAAGATCTTTAACAACTATAGTTCTTTTAGATATCCTTATATCATTTACACAGTCATAATATCTATCTTCCCAGTCTTTACCATAAAAATCTTCTAGACTATATCCTTTTATGGTAAGAATTTCATGTGGGCACATCATATGCCAAGTAGCATTTATATCATTTTTAGCAAGCTTCCAAAATAAATCAGGGTAACAAATTCCAGGAAATACATCGTGAGCCTTTACTCTGTCGTCACCGTTGTTAACTTTTAACTGTAAAAATTCAGGAAGATCTTTATGCCAGGCATCAAGATAAACGGCAACAGAACCTTGTCTTACGCCTAATTGATCAACTGCAACAGCCGTATCATTTGCAAGTTTAATCCATCTAATAACACCACCAGCAACTCCTTTAAAACCACGAATATCAGAGCCACTAGCTCTTACTTTACCAAAGTATAAGCCCATTCCACCACCAGATTTTGAAACCTTTGCAAAATTATCAATAGACTTATAAATTCCAGCTAAAGAATCATCAACAGTATCTATAAAGCAAGAAGATAACTGATTATGAGGCTTTCTAGAATTAGAAAGAGTAGGAGTTGCCATTGTCACTTCTAATTTACTTAAAATATCATATAAATCTTTTATAAACGAAGTTCTATTAATTTTTTCTGGAATAGCCAAATGCATTGCAATAGTAAGAAACATTTCCTGAGGCTTTTCAACAACTTTATTATCAAAAGTTCTTAATAAATATCTTTTATATAATAAGCTAAGGCCACTATAATTTAGCAATCTATCCCTATCATTATCTATAAATTCATATAGTTTGTTGACCTCTTCTTTGCTATAATTTTCTAATAAATAAGTTCCATATAGACCTTTGTCTGTATAAAACTTTATTTTGTCATAAAAGGTTGTTAAACATTTGTTTTCATCTTCTTTTTTTATTTCTTTGTGTATTTTCATACTTAAAAAAGAAGCACAAATATATTCCCATTTTGGAAGTTCAATACTTGTAAGTTCTAAGGAAGAACGAATTAAGATGTCTAATTTATTCTCATCAGTAGTATTGTCTTTTACATAAGTTCTAACTCTTTGATATAGATGATTTAAATTATAATCACTATCGTATTCTTTTTGGATTTTTTTTAAAAGAGTGATTAAATCCTCTGAAAAAGAAAGTTTTCGAAACTTTTCGATAACTGTTCTTAAATGTGAATGTTTATCTCTATATAAGATATAGCTTTTTACAACATCATGTTCTTGGTTTTTGATTAATGCATTTTCGACCTGGTCTTGAATCTCCTCAACACTCATAAAAGAACCGTCTTGATGCTTTTTTGAAGCAACTAATCTTATTGAAAAGGCTATCTGTTCAATATCTTTTAGATTAGCATCTTTGCTAACGCTTAAATATGCTTTTTTTATAGCTTCAACTATGTTGTTTTCTAAAAATGGAACAAGTTCGCCTGTTCTTTTTTGAATAATTATTTCCATAAAAATCTCCATTTCTGTAAAAATTTTATATCAAGATTATATAATCTTATTAATATTAAAGACAAAATAACTATAATCAGCAAAACACGATATAGTGCTTACGAAATAACAATAACACTATATATTGTGGTCTGTCAATATAAAAAATCAAAACATTACGTATTTGTACTAAAAAAAATTTTTTCAAATAATCTCAGAAGAGTTTTCATTTATATTAAGTAAAAATTGTTAAATTACCCTTGCTCTGTTATAATAAAAATGTATTGATTACATATCGATCAAAGTTTAGAATAGAGGTGTTTTTATGAAGAATATAACATTTAAAAGAAAAGTAATTCTATTGTTAATAGCAACGAGTATTATTCCACTTGTTATTGTTTCCGTGATTTTATATCAATATTTTAAAACTGAATTAATTGCAAAAACAACAACAACCATAGAAACTTATAATAAAGTAGTTAGCTATGAATTAAAAAAGCATCTTGAAGATAAAAAAGCAGATCTTTTAATGTTTTCAAAGATGCCAATATTTTATGAATCAATCAATAAATATTATGATAATGATATATTACTAGATTCAAAGCAGTGGAAAGATATTACTAGTGAAGTTGATAGAGTGTCCAAATTAATAATAAACAGGCATGGTCTTGAAACATTGATTATAGTAAATAAAGAAGGTTTGTTAGTTTATGACCCATATATAAAAGAGATGATACCACTTGGTACTAATATTAAAGAGATGGGTGAAAAACTTGATAATGCAAGAGCTTTAGAAGAGGCATTAAATGGAAATATCTCATGGTCTAATCATATGTACTTACATACAAGTGGACAAATAAACTTTTTTATAGCTGCACCTATAAGAGATAAAGGAGATAAGGGTGAAGTTACTTCAGCAATGTATCTTAGTGTCTCACAAGACGAGATTGAAGATATTATAAAGTCAAACATAGGTGAATTAGAAAATAAAGCACAAGTATATATGGTAAACAAACAAGGTAATTTAAAAACAAGAATTGATAATAACACAAATGATTATTCATTTTTAGAAGAAAATATCAATAATGATCTTGTTAAAAAATTTAAAAGTATTAAGGAAGATAAAACTTATTCATATTCAGATGTTTATGATAATGGAAGAGGACAAAAAGTCCTAGGAAATATAATAACCACAAAACTAGGTTATGAAGATGTTGCACTTTTAGTAGAAGTACCTTATGAAGAAGTACTAGCGCCTATAAAGAACTTTACTTATATAATTTTTGCATTTATAATTTTTTGTATTATTTTATTTGGTTTTGTAGCATATAGGGCATCTATGGAGATAATAAAACCTATAGATAGAATTATTGCCTGGTCAAAAAGATTAGCAGCAGGGGATTATAAAGAATATGTTCCAGATGATTCAAAACATGAACTTCTTGGCCTTGAAGAAAACATAAGAGAAATGGCAATTGAGATAAACACAAGAGAAGAAAAACTAATAGCAAGTAATGAAGAGCTAGAGGCAAGTTATGGTCAACTCACAGCATTTAGTGAAGAAGTTTCTAGGCTAAATGAAGAGTTAGAGCATCAGGCTTATTATGATTCTCTTACTAATCTATTTAATAGACGATCATTTTTAAAATTATTAACAGCTGTTTTAGATGAAAAACAAAAAGGTGCTATTTTGATGTTAGATTTGGATAACTTCAAAGAAATAAATGATACCTATGGACATACACTAGGAGATTGTATATTAATTAGTGTAGGGAAAAGACTAAGTGATGTTCATGAAAATCATGAGAATATAATACCCGCAAGATATGGTGGAGATGAATTTTTAATATATCTAAAAGATGTTGAAAACAAAAAAGATATTCAGGTTTGTTTAGATATAATAAAAGAAGCTCTAAAGCCATATTATGAAGTTGATGATATGAGTTTGGTGGTCAATTATTCTGTTGGAATAACAATATTTCCAGAAGATGGACAAGATGAGATTAAACTAATTTCTAATGCAGATACAGCAATGTATAAAGCTAAAAAGTCAACCAAAAATAAGTTTTGTTATTATGAAATGCATATGCATGAAAAATTAAAAGAAAAGCAAAGCATTAAAACAAAGCTTCAGGATGCCTTGGTTTTTAATGAATTTGAATTGGTTTATCAGCCACAAATTGATATTAGAGAGAATAAAATAGTAGGATATGAAGCTCTACTTAGATTAAAAGATAAAAGTCTTAGTCCAGGAGAATTTATCCCTATAGCAGAAGAAAGTAGCCTTATAATTGACATTGGAAGATGGGTTACGAAAGAGGTTTGTAGACAAATCAATAATTGGGAGAAAGAGGGATTTGAAGTTGATTTTGTTGCAATCAATTTTTCGGGAAAACAATTAGAAGACCTAGAATATCTTGAATATGTTAAAGAGCAAATTAATTATTTTAATATTAAAGCTAGTCAAATAGAAATAGAGTTAACAGAAGGTATGCTAATGGAAAAAAACAAAGAAGCAATACAATTTGTTGAAAAGCTTAAGGATTTTGGAATAAAGTTAGCACTAGATGACTTTGGTTCAGGCTACGCATCTCTTAACTATCTTACTTATCTTCCTATAAATAAGATAAAGTTTGACAGAGATTTCAATCAATATTTTCTACACAGCGAATCAAAATCAACTATAAAGCAAATGATTAATCTTTTCCACAGTATGGGAAGTTTTGTGTTATTTGAAGGTATTGAAGAAGAAAAAGATGTAAAAATATTAAAGGAATATGATTGTGATTACATCCAAGGATATTATTACTCAATGCCACTTGACAAAGAAGAAGTGAAAAAATTTGAAGTGTAACTTTTTGAATTGTGAATTGCAACTTCTTAAATTGTTGACATAACAAATAATTATTGCTATAATTAAAACATGATTTATGCAATATAACAATATAATTGTTATATTGAACGGAGGAATACATGAAAGATTCTATAAAAATTAATTTAGATGATACTAATAAGATGCAATTAATCGGCAAAGCTTTATCAGTACATACAAGAATTGAGATATTAAAATTATTACATGAAAAAGATTTGAACGTGAATGAGATTGCAGAAGCCTTAGGTATTCCACAATCTTCATCTGCTGCACACGTAAGAGTTCTAGAAGAAGCAGGAATAATAAAGACCTTATTATCACCTGGTATAAGAGGTACTATGAAGCTATGTCAACTAGTATATAAGAATATATCAATTGATATTGACACAGATGCAAACAATCTAGAAAAGGGAATTATAATAGAAATGCCTATAGGGCATTATGTAGATTATAAAGTACTACCAACTTGTGGTCTAGCGGGTGAAAAAGGACCAATTGGAGACGAAGATGAGCCTAGATGTTTTTATCATCCAGATAGAACAGGAGCAAGGCTTTTATGGCTTGGAAAAGGTTATGTGGAGTATAGATTTCCTAATGATTATTTAACTGGTAAAAAAGAAAAATATATAGAGATATCTGCTGAAATTTGTTCTGAAGATCATGAGTACAATATGGATTTTCCATCTGACATAACAGTATGGGTTAATGATATTGAAGTAGGAACGTGGGAATGCCCTAGTGATTTTGGTGGAAGAAGAGGTAAGTTTAATCCTGACTGGTGGCCAAACAAGAATACCCAATACGGAATGCTAAAAACATTTAGAATTGATTCTAAGGGTTCATATATAGATAAAGTAAAAACCAATGAGAACAGTATAAAAGAGTACAAGCTTTATGATAAAGATTATATATCTGTAAAGATTGGTATAAAAGAAGATGCAAAACATTCCGGAGGAATGAATCTTTTTGGTAAGAATTTTGGTGATTATGAGCAAAGCATAGTGTTAAAAACAGTGTTTGAATAAAATATTAAGGCAGGTATTATTATGAAAAAAAGAATAATAGAAGAGTTTGTTAAGCTTTTTAATAGCAAACCAAGTGCTGTTTATTTTGCTCCAGGAAGAGTGAATCTTATAGGCGAGCATACAGATTATAATGGAGGTCATGTGTTTCCTTGTGCTTTAACTATAGGAACTTATGCGGCAGTTAAAAAAAGAGAAGATAATAAGTTAAGGTTTTATTCGATTAATTTAGCAGATAAAGGAATGATTGAAACTACCTTAGATGAATTACATTATGAAAAATCTGCAAGTTGGACTAATTATCCAAAGGCTGTAATCTGGGCGCTTAAAGAAAAAGGATATAATTTTTCTAAAGGTTTTGATGTTGTTTATTATGGAAATATACCTAATAGTTCAGGGCTTTCATCATCTGCATCTATAGAGATTCTTACAGGTTATTTTATTAAAGAAATGTATGGATTTGATTATTCGATGACTGAAAATGCATTGATTGGTCAGTACGCAGAAAATAATTACGTCAAAGTAAATTGTGGTATTATGGATCAGTTTGCTATAGCTATGGGAAAAAAGGATACTGCTATTTTTCTAGATACAGCAGATCTTTCTTATAAATATGTTCCTGTTATTTTAAAAGGTTTAAAAATCGTTATAATGAATACTAACAAAAAAAGAGGTCTTGGGGATTCAAAGTATAATGAAAGAAGAAAAGAGTGCGAAAAAGCTTTGGATATTATTAAAGAAAAGTATGACATCTCTTCTTTAGGAGAATTAGATGAGGCAACTTTTGATAAAGCGAAAAGTTTAATAACTGATAATACATTAATAAAAAGAGCTAGGCATGCAGTATTTGAGAACTTAAGAACTATAAAGGCAGTTGAGGCCTTAGAAAATGATAGACTAGAAGAGTTTGGTAAGCTAATGATAGAGTCTCATAATTCTTTAAGAGATGATTACGAAGTTACTGGAATTGAGCTAGACACACTTGTAAGTGCAACCTTAGAATGTAAGGGTGTTATAGGAGCAAGAATGACTGGTGCTGGCTTTGGTGGTTGTGCAGTAGCTATAGTAGAAGACGATGCAATTGATAATATGCTAGCCTTTGTTGAAGAAAAATACAAAAAAACCATTGGCTATGCACCAGAGTTTTACATAGTAGATGTGGGTAATGGACCTAGCAAAGTATAAATAATTAGGAGGAAGATATGGCAATATTGGTTTTAGGAGGAGCAGGTTATATTGGCTCTCATACAGTGTATGAATTGATTGCAAATAACAAAGAAGTTGTTGTTGTTGACAATTTAGAAACAGGATATAAAGAAGCTGTTCATAAAGACGCTAAGTTTTATAAAGGTGACATAAGAGATAAAGATTTTTTAGATAGTGTTTTTAAAAAAGAAAAAATAGAAGCAGTTATACATTTTGCTGCAAATTCAATAGTTGGAGAAAGTATGACTAATCCACTAAAATATTATGATAATAATGTAAATGGAACTAAGGTGCTTTTAAGTTCAATGGTGGAAAACAATATAAAACACATTGTGTTTTCTTCTACTGCTGCAACTTATGGTGAACCTAAAAATATTCCAATAAAAGAAGATGATGAGACGAATCCAACAAATGCTTATGGAGAGACAAAACTTTCTATGGAGAAGATGTTTAAGTGGACTAACATAGCACATGGAATTAACTATGTATCTTTAAGATATTTTAATGCTTGCGGGGCTCATGAAAGTGGAATGATTGGTGAAGCTCATAATCCGGAAACACATTTAATACCACTTATACTACAGGTGCCACTTGGAAAAAGAGAAGCTATAAACATTTACGGTGAGGATTATGATACGCCTGATGGAACTTGTATAAGAGATTACATTCATGTTAAAGATCTAGCAATGGCTCATATATTAGCGGTAGAGTACTTGTTGAGTGGAGGAAAGAGTGATATCTTTAACTTAGGTAATGGAATAGGTTTTTCTGTAAAAGAAGTTATACAAGTAGCAAGAGAAGTTACAAAATTGCCAATAAAGGCAGTGATTGATAAAAAAAGAGCTGGAGATCCAGCAAGACTAATAGCATCTAGTGATAAAGCAAAGAATGTACTAGGCTGGAAACCAGCACATGCATCCTTAGAACAAATAATTAGTTCGGCTTGGAATTGGCACAATAATCAAAGATATTAAAAGTATCGTCAACAAAGAAGTTTCTTATGAAAATCCTTGTTGACGATATTTGTCTGTGATGGTAAAGTATTAAAATGAAGGATTAATTAATTAAGAAAGGTATGGTAATTTATATGAATTATGAATATGAGTATTCCACAGTTGATGCCTCCGGCTTTTTTGCAGGATTTGCATTTATTTTTATTTTTGTTTTGGTAATTATTGCTCTTAGTATGTTTTTGTTTGTGTGGGGCTGTGGAAAGATTGCAGTTAGTAGAGGACTTCCTAAGTCTTACATGTGGTTTGGATTATTAGGATTAGTTGGAATTATTATAGTTGCTGTAATATCACCACCATATAACCCTAACAACCAGTATTATAACCCAAATCAATACAATAATCAGTATCCAAACCAACAATATAACAACCCGAACAATCAATACAATAATCAGTATCCAAACCAACAATATTATGACCCTAATAACCAATACAATAATCAATATCCAAATCAACAATATTACGACCCTAATAATAATCAAAATAATAATCAAAACAATCAATAGTTTTTATTAAAAAAAGAATGGATATGGAAGGTAATTTATATGAATACAGAATATATAGATTTTATTATAGGAAAACAAAAAAACATTGCACTTATTGCACACGATAGTAAAAAAAGAGAACTTATTGAATGGTGTAATGAAAACAAAGAAACTTTAAAACAACATTTCTTATCAGGAACAGGTACAACTGCAAGAATGATAACAGATAATACGGGACTTCCTGTAAGAGGATATAATAGTGGTCCATTAGGTGGCGATCAACAAATAGGTGCTAAGATTGTAGAAGGAAAGATTGATTTTATTGTATTTTTCTCAGATCCACTTGAAGCTCAACCACATGATCCAGATGTTAAGGCTCTTCTTAGAATTGCACAAGTGTATGATATACCTATGGCAAACAACAAGGCAACAGCTGATTTTATGATAACATCATCATATATGAATGCAGAATATACTCATCAAGTAATCAATTTCAAAAGAAATATAGAACAAAGAGCAGAAACATTATAGTACATAGAACTTTTTTGTTATGTTTTAATTAAAGCGGACATTAACGATGTTCGCTTTTTGAACTTGAAAAAATATTCTATAAAAATAATTATTAATAAAGGCATGGGCAAGAAATGGTAAATATTAAAGAAAATATCCTTGATAAAGAAACTTACATTTTGTTGAGAAAAAAAGTAGGTTGGAAAAAATTATCAGATAGACAAATAGATTTGGCACTTAATAATAGTTTGTTTAATGTATGTGCTTTTATTGATGATTTGCCTGTAGGAATGGGTAGAATAGTCGGAGATGGTGCGGTAGTTTGTTATATTCAAGATCTTGTTATACATCCTGAATATCAACAATTAGGAATAGGTTCTTTGATACTTAAAAGTTTGATAGAATATGTAAGTAAAATTCAAGAAAAAGATACTCAAATGATGTTATGTTTAATGAGTGCAAAAGGAAGAGATGATTTTTACATTAAAAATGGATTTATAAAAAGACCAAACGATAACCTTGGTTCTGGTATGATTATGTACCTTGAAAAATAACTAAAGAATTTCAAATGAAAGCGAAATAAAAGGGTGTAAGTATGTCAGAAAAAGTAACTAAAAGTAAAGAAAACAATAAAGAAATCAATAACAAAAACAGTTATAATGCCAATAGTATTCAAATATTAGAAGGTTTAGAAGCAGTTAGAAAACGACCAGGTATGTATATTGGTAGTGTTTCCTCAAAAGGATTGAACCATCTTATATATGAAATAGTCGATAACTCAGTAGATGAACATCTTGCGGGACATTGTAATGAAATAAAAGTAATTTTAGAAAAAGATGGAACTGCAACAATAACAGATAATGGTAGAGGAATACCAGTAGGAATAAATGAAAAAGCAGGAATACCAGCAGTAGAAGTGGTTTTTACCATACTTCATGCGGGTGGTAAGTTTGGAGACGGTGGATATAAAATATCAGGAGGGCTTCACGGTGTAGGTGCTTCTGTTGTAAATGCTTTATCAGAGTGGCTAGAAGTAACAATTAAATCTGAAGGTAAGGTGTATAATCAAAGATACGAAAGAGGAAAAGTTATGTATCCTCTTAAGGAAGTTGGCACTTGTAAAAAAAGCGAAACAGGAACTAGTGTAACATTTTTACCAGATGAAGAAATATTTGAAAAAATATACTTTAAAGAAGAGGGAATTAAGAATAGATTGCATGAAACAGCATATCTTAATCCTGAACTTAAAATAGTATTTGAAAATAAAAGATATGCAGAAGAAGAAAAATTGGTTTATCATGAACCAGAAGGAATTGTATCCTATGTTAAGGAACTAAACAAATCAAAAACTATAATTCATGAACCTATATATTACAAAAAAATGATAGATGGAATTGAAGTGGAAGCTGCTTTTCAATACGTTGACGAGTTTCAAGAAAATATTTTAGGCTTTTGTAATAATATTTACACACAAGAAGGTGGAACACATATTACTGGTTTTAAATCTAAGTTTACTTCTGTAATAAACCAATATGCCAAAGAGATTGGAGTCTTAAAAGAAAAAGATAATAATTTTACAGGAACAGATGTTAGAAATGGAATGACAGCAGTAATAGCCATTAAACATCCATCACCAAGATTTGAAGGTCAAACAAAGACTAAACTTGACAATCAAGATGCAGGAAAAATAACGACAGAAGTAACAGGTGATGAGCTTGTACTATTTTTTGATAAAAATCTAGAAACTTTAAAGGCTGTTATAGCGTGTGCGGAAAAATCTGCTAAAATCAGAAAAGCAGAAGAAAAAGCAAGAACTAATATGCTTACAAAAACAAGATTTTCTATAGATAGTAATGGGAAATTATCAAATTGTGAAAGCAGAAAGCCACAAGAGTGTGAAGTTTTTATAGTAGAAGGAGACTCGGCAGGGGGCTCTGCAAAGACTGCAAGAAACCGAAAAACGCAGGCGATTCTTCCAATAAGAGGAAAGATACTAAACGTTGAAAAGGCAACTATAGACAAGGTATTAGCAAATGCAGAGATAAAAACAATGATTAATGCGTTTGGTTGTGGATTTAGTGAAGGTTATGGAAATGATTTTGATATAACTAAACTAAGATATAATAAGATTATTATTATGACTGATGCTGACGTAGATGGTGCTCATATTTCAACCTTATTAATGACATTTTTCTATAGATTTATGCCTGAACTTATACACGAAGGTCATATTTACCTTGCAATGCCACCTTTATACAAAGTTATTCCTAAAAAAGGTGAAGGTGAATATTTGTATGATGAAAAGGCTTTAGAAAAGTACAAAAAAACTCATTCAGGAAGTTTTACGTTGCAAAGATTTAAAGGTTTAGGAGAAATGGACGCAGATCAATTATGGGAAACAACCCTTAATCCTGAAACTAGAATATTAAAGCAAATAGAGATAGAAGATGCAAAGATGGCATCAGATGTAACTGATATGCTTATGGGTAGTGATGTTTTACCTAGAAGAAAATTCATTTATGAACATGCACATGATGCAGACTTAGATGTATAAAGATAACAAAAGGAGAACGTGAATAACAATGGCTGAACAGATAATAAGAACCGAATATTCAGACGTTATGCAAAAATCTTACATAGATTATGCTATGAGTGTAATCTGTCAAAGAGCATTGCCAGATGTTAGAGATGGACTAAAACCAGTTCAAAGAAGAGTTCTTTTTGCAATGGATGAACTAGGGCTAAATTATGATAAACCCCATAGAAAATCTGCTCGTATAGTTGGAGATACAATGGGTAAATTTCATCCACATGGAGATAGTTCGATTTATGACGCATTAGTAGTGTTAGAACAAGACTTTAAAAAGGGTATGGCACTAGTGGATGGACATGGTAATTTTGGATCAATAGAAGGTGATGGCGCTGCAGCAATGCGTTACACAGAAGCAAAATTAATGAAGTTTACTCAGGAAGTTTACCTTGCGGATATAGATAAAAATGTAGTTGATTTTATACCAAACTTTGATGAAACAGAAAAAGAGCCTCAAGTACTCCCTGTAAGAGTACCAAATTTACTTATAAATGGAGCAGAGGGAATAGCAGTAGGTATGACAACAAGTATTCCAACCCATAATCTTTCAGAAGTTCTAGACTGTGTAATAGCCTATATGAGAAAAAATTCTATTACGCATGAAGAATTATTAGAATTAATGCCAGGTCCTGATTTTCCAACTGGGGGCGAAGTTATTAATAAAAGTGAACTACTTAGCATATATGAGTCAGGTACAGGAAAGATAAAACTTAGAGGAAAAGTAGTATTTGAAGAAGGAAAAAACAAAGCAGATAAGGATAAATTAGTTATCACAGAGATTCCATATACTATGGTTGGTGCTAATATTGGAAAGTTTATAGCAGATATATGTAATCTTATAGAGACCAAGAAAACTCAGGATATTACGGATATATCTAATGAATCTTCAAAAGATGGAATGCGTATAGTACTGGAACTAAAAAAGAATGCTGATGTTGATAAGCTAAAGAATCTTTTGTATAAAAAAACCAGATTAGAAGATACTTTTGGTGTAAATATGTTAGCAATTGTGGATAATAGACCAGAAGTGTTGAGTTTGAAGAATATTATCGAGCATAATGTGAATTTCCAATATGAATTATACACTAGAAAATACAACACTCTTCTAAAAAAAGATTTAGAGCAAAAAGAAATAAAAGAAGGTTTAATAAGAGCTTGCAATGTTATTGACTTAATAATAGAGATATTAAGAGGTTCAAATAACCAAAAGCAGGCAAAAGAATGTTTGATTACTGGAAATACTTCAAAAATTAAGTTTAAGTCAAAAGAATCTGAACTATATGCTCAAAACTTGAAATTTACGGAAAAGCAAGCTCAGGCAATCTTAGAACTAAGACTTTACAAGTTGATTGGCCTTGAAATTCTTGCATTAGAAAAAGAATATGAAGAATTAGTAAATAGAATTGCCGAATATGAAGAACTTCTATCAAATAGAACTTCTATGACAAAATTAATAATTGAAGAGCTAAAAAAAATCAAAAAAGAGTATGGGATACCTAGAAAAACTCTTGTTGAAGATGGTAAAGAAGCTGTATTTGTTGAAAATGTTGTAGAAGAGCAGGTCGTAGTTTTTGTAATGGATAGATTTAACTATGCAAAAACCATTGATAAAGCAAGTTATGATAGAAACAAAGAAACCATTGATAAAGAAAATAAATATATAAACATTTGCCTAAATACCGAAAAAATTTGTCTGTTTACGGATAAGGGGAATTTTCATCAAGTGAAAGTGTTAGATTTACCATTTGTTAAGTTTAGAGACAAAGGTACGCCTATAGATAATTTATCTAATTTTACAAGTAAAGATGAAAATATATTATTCATATCAAATAGTATAGAAATTATATCTAATCAACTATTATTTACTACAAAGAATGGAATGATGAAAGTTGTTGAAGGAAGTGAGTTTGATGTAATCAAAAAAACAGTTGCGGCAACTAAAATTCACAAAGAAGATGAACTTATAAATGTCTCTATCATAAAAAAAATAACTACTTCATTTGATGAAGTGTTTAGTGAAGATTTTAATGAAGTGTATGAGAATGAAATTTATAATAATGAAGGACTAGAATATGATGCACAATTTGATTTAGGTGATTCTTTTATACAAACAAATATATTTGAAGAAACTATTAAAGAAGATGAATCCATAATAAAAGAAGAAGCATTTGTAAATTCTAACCAAATAGTAGTAATTAGAACTAACAACAATTATTTGCTTAGATTCAAGGTAAAAGAAATACCAATAGCAAGAAAGACTGCATTAGGTGTTAAAGGAATAAACCTTATAAAAGGTGATAGTGTAAAAAAAGTATATCTTTTAGATGCAGGAGACAATAAAGAAGTAAAAATTAATGGAAAGATTATTAACCTAAGAGATATTAATACTTCAAAGCGTAACTTAAGAGGAACTCTAATAAAATAATTATTAAAAAAGAAAGGATTACTACAATTATGAAAATTATATTCGTAAGACATGCAGATCCAGATTATGCAAAAGATTCATTAACAGAAAAAGGTTTTAAAGAAGCAAAATTATTAGCTGATTATATGGAGAATGTAAAGGTAGATAAATTCTATTGTTCACCGCTTGGAAGAGCAGTTGCAACAGCAGATATAACACTTGCTAAAAAAAACATGGATAAAACTGTTCACGAATGGCTTAAGGAATTTTATGTAACAATAAAAGATCCAGTAAATGGACATGACAGAATACCATGGGACTTTTTCCCTTCATATTGGACTAAAAAGACAGAATTATATGATAAGGACAAATGGCTAGATAGCGATGTAATGTCTACAGGCAATGTTAAAGAGGAATATCAAAAGGTTGCAAATGGAATAGATGCCATATTAAGTGATCATGGTTATGAAAGAGAAGGGAACTATTACAAGGTTAAAAAAGCAAATACTGATACAATAGCAATATATTGTCATCTCGGAGTATCTTTTGTTATGCTATCACATTTACTTGGCATACCTGCACCTGTTTTATGGCAAGGGTTTTTCGTAGCTCCTTCTTCAATAACAATACTTGAAACGGAAGAAAGAGTAGAAGGTGAAGCTTGTTTTAGATGTAAATGTTTAGGAAGTACTACACACTTACATGTTGGTAATGAACCACCCTCAAATTCTGGTTTTTTTCAGGAAACATACAAATAAACTTAAAAGGCCTGTCTGATACTAGACAGGCTATATACAATTGAAAGGCACAAAAAATATTATGAATTACGAAATGGCCAAAGCTTATCTTGATAGTACAAATAAATATGGCAGTGTCTTAGGACTTTTGAATATAAAGATTTTGCTTGAAAAGCTAGGAAATCCGCAAGATAAAATAAAAGTAATACATATAGCAGGAACTAATGGTAAGGGTTCTGTGCTAAATTATATAGCTAATATATTATATGCAGCAGATTATAAAGTGGGAATGTATTCTTCACCATTTGTTTTTGATTATTTAGAAATATTTAGGATAAATTTTAAAAATATTTCTAAAGAAAAATATGCAACTTTAGTTGAGAAAATAAAAAAAGCTATAGAAGAAATGATAATAGAAAAAAACATACACCCAACAACCTTTGAAATAGAAACAGCTTTAGCGTATTTGTATTTTTATGAAGAAAATTGTGATTATGCAATTATCGAGACGGGATTAGGTGGAGACTTAGATGCTACAAATGTGGTACAACATCCAATTTGTAGTGTTATAACATCAATTAGTATGGATCATATGCAGTTTTTAGGAAATACTATTGAAGAAATAGCAACTCATAAAGCTGGAATAATAAAAAACGATTCTTTAGTCGTTGCTTATAAGCAAGAAGAAAAAGTAATGGAAGTCATTAATAATACTGCAATAAATAAAGGTTCAAAGATAAGTGTTGCGGATGTAGATAAACTAAAAGATGTAGTATATTCTTTAGAAAAAACAAGTTTTATATATAAAGGCAATAAATATACATTGAAAATGTCAGGATATATTCAACCTTTTAATGCAATCATTGCTATTGAGGTTGCTAACAAGCTTAATATTAATAAAAAATTAATAGAAAAAGGTCTAAATGAAGCTCTTTGGCCTGGAAGATTTGAAATACTTTCTAATGATCCCCTATTTATAATTGATGGTGCACATAATGAAGATGCAGCAGTCATGCTTAGAAAGAGTATTGATGTTTATTTTAAAGAAAAAAAAGTAGTGTTTATAATGGGTGTTTTAAAAGATAAAGATTATTTAAAAATAACAAAAAGTATAAGCGATGTAGCAGAGATAATTTATTGTGTGACACCTAATAATATAAGAGCATTAGAAGCAAGTGTGCTTTCAAATAACATAAAAGACTTTGTAAATTCTGTGAAATGTGATAATATTCAAGAAGCAATAAGTAAAGCGCTAATTAAAGCAAAGAAAATAAATGCTCCAATAATTGCATTTGGTTCACTTTCGTATTTAAATGAAATAGCAATTATTTTCAAACAATTAGATTAGTAGTACTTTTTGATAATGAATAAGATTAAAGGTTAAGGTGATAAATTGAACAATAAAAAAGTAGATTTAGAAAAAATAGAAAAAGCTATTGAGATGATTCTTGAAGCTATTGGTGAAGATAAAAACAGAGAAGGTCTTATAGAAACACCTAAAAGAGTAGCTAAAATGTATGAAGAGATCTTTGCTGGAATGAATGAGGATGCAGCTACGCATTTAGAAAAAACATTTACAGTGGATAGTCGTAATATTGTTGTTGAAAAAGATATAGTTTTTCATTCAACTTGTGAACATCACTTGATGCCATTTTTTGGTGTTTGTCATATAGCTTATATTCCAGATGAGAAGGTTGCAGGTCTTAGTAAACTTGCAAGAACAGTGGAAGTGTTTGCTAGAAGACCACAAATTCAGGAGCAATTAACAGAGCAAATAGCAAAAGCTATCATGGAGAACTTAAACGCTAAAGGAGCAGCTGTATATATTGAAGCTGAGCATATGTGTATGTCGATGCGAGGGGTTAAAAAACCTGGAACTAAAACGGTAACCTATGCAACGAAAGGTGTATTTAAAGAAGATTTTAATTTGTTTTCGAATTTTTTGAATATTATTAAATAAAATTGAGCTAAATAAAGGTGGGCATTTTGTATGTTGATAGGTAATAAGACATTTAATAATGAAGATTTTTATATAATGGGAATTCTTAATGTTACGCCTGATTCTTTTTCTGATGGTGGTAAGTATAATGATATTGATAATACTAAAAAAAGAATTGAAAGCATGATTAGTGAAGGGGTCGATATAATTGATGTTGGCGGAGAATCTAATAGACCTGGTTATACTACTATGCTTAGTGAACAAGAAGAGATAGAAAGAGTATCACCTGTGATTGAATATATTAAAAAAAGTTATGATATACCAGTATCAATTGACACCTATAAGGCTAAGGTTGCAAATGAAGCGGCTAAATTAAAGGTAGACTTGATAAATGATATTTGGGGACTTTTTGGAGAAAAAGTATACAAGTCTGAGTTTACATTAGAAATGGCAGAGGTTATTAAAAATAATAACTTGAGTTGTTGCCTTATGCATAACAGAGATATTAAAAAGAATCCTTATGGAGTATTTTTAAATGATTTGAAAAGTGATATAATTAATTCAATAGATAAAGCAATTGAATTTAAAATACCAAAAGAAAAGATAATGATAGACCCAGGAATCGGTTTTGCAAAATCATATGAACACAACCTATTAACAATGAAAAACTTACAAGATTTAACAAAGCTTGGATACCCTTTGTTGTTAGGAACATCAAGAAAGTCTATGATAGGATTGACTCTTGATTTGCCAGTAGATAGTAGACTTGAGGGAACACTAGCAACAACGGCATATGGTGCTATAAATGGATGTAGTTTTTTCAGAGTTCATGATATAAAAGAAAACAAAAGAGTTTTAGACATGATAAAAGCGATCGTTAGTTGCAGTAACTAACATAAAAAAGTACTTAGATTATAACCTGTAAATATAATTTTTTATGTAAGGAGAAAACTATGCTTCGTAATAAAATAATTGTTGTTTTATCATTTGTAATAATTATAGGCATTGCAGTTTTTTTATATTTTGCAAATACAATCACATATAATCCTGATAATGCAAGTGGTAATACTGCAGGCAACTTATATAATGGAGGATTTTTTTGTGAACTTAATGGAATTGTATATTTTGCAAATCCTGATGATGGAGACAAATTATACAAGATGAAACCAGATGGTAGTGAATTAGAAAAAATAAATGATGATAAAGTATCTTTTATTAATGGTTATGATAAGTATTTATATTATAAAAGAAGTGATAGTGTGTCTACTTTTAAGATTTTCAAATTAAATACAAATGGACTTTACCGAATTAATATTTCAGGAAGAAATGTAAAAGAAATACATGGTGGCTATGTAGATATGGTTACTTTAGCAGGAAATTTTTTGTATTATCAAAGAACAAATGATAATGGTAAATTCGAGATAGCTAAAACTAAGATAGATAAAGAGGAAGATAAAGTAGTAGTAGAAGAATCATATAAGATTTTTTGTTCTTATGAAGGGAAACTATATTATACAGAGGTAAAAGAAAATCACAATCTATATGTACATGATACCTTAACAGATGAAAAAACCTTGCTTATTGAAGGAAACATTTATTTGCCAGATACCGATGGAAGATATGTTTATTATATTGATATGAATAATAATAGAGCATTAACCAGGTATGATATTAATACCAGTGAGACATTTGTAATAACAAATGATCAATGTATAAATTATAACTTATCTAAGAATAAAGATATTATATTTTATCAGGCAGAAAATAGTGATGGGCATTTTTTAGGAAGAGTTGATACCTTTGGAGAAAACAGGATAATCTTAGCTCAGGGAGACTACTCAAATATTAGTATTACTTCAGAATATACATACTTTTATATGATACTTGGAACAGAAAAGGTTCTATACAGAACCAAAACCTATGGTAATGGCAATATAGAACCTTATAACTTTGAAGTGATTAAGTAGTTTTTGTATAAAAGAATTACTTAACTATTATATCTTTGATTCTTTTTTGTAAAACAGGATGATAAGCATTTGGTGCAATTTCTTTTAATGGATCAATAACAAAGCTTCTAAATTCCATCTGCGGATGTGGTATTATTAAATCACTAGTTGTCATAATATCGTTATCATAAAGTAATATATCAACATCAAGAGTTCGTGGTCCCCAGTGGATTGTACGGACTCTTTTTGCTTCAGATTCAATTATTCTGATAAATTTTAAAAGTTCATAAGCTGAGTAAATGGTTTTGATTTTCATACAAGCATTTAAAAAATCCTCTTGTTCTTCATATCCGTGAGCTTTAGATACGATAAACTCAGAAACCTTTCTAACAGAGCAGTATGGGTTGTTATCAATGCTTTTTATGGCATTTTCTAAATAAGCTTGCTTATCTCCCATATTAGAGCCTAGGCTTAGATAAACACGGTGAAATCCTCTTGTTACTTCCACACCAACATTCTTAAGTGGAAGACCTATAGGAGCCCAAGGTTTTTTGATTTCTAACCATAAAGATTCAATATTTTTATGATTGATTAAAAGTTCATAACTTAACTTTTCTGCAATGGCTTCAAGAAGATTGAAGGTGTTTTGTTTCATGAAATGAGTTATAAACTGACAAATATCGCCATAGTTTATGGAGTCATCAATATTATCACTAAGCCCAGGCTTTTGAAGAGAGGTATAAAGCTTTGCTGAAACTAAGAACTTTTGACCTAAAACGTTTTCTTCTTTGTATACTCCGTGATTACTATAAACCTCTAATTCGTTAATAACTATGCAATCCATAAAAAACCTCCTTTAAAATGTTGCCCAATATAACAATTTATATTTATATATATTCTAGCAAATAAAATCAAAATTGTATATAGAGTTGATATTTTAAATAAGCCAGTTATAAATTATTATGACAAATCATCATAATAAAAGCTCAACTTTCTTGTGTTTATGAAGCTTTGATGTTAAAATGCTTTATAGAAAAATGTTTTAGATTAAGAAAGGAATTATGAAAAACCAATTAGCTAAATATGGTTTTTAACATATGAATGGGTGATTTATGTTGGATTTACTAAAGATAAGAAAAAACATAGACGTTCTAGATCAAGAAATCTTAGAACTATATGAAAAAAGAATGGCTTTGTCTAATGAAGTTGCTAATTATAAAATTGCAAATGGAAAAAATGTTCTAGATAGAGAAAGAGAATTAGAAAAATTAGAAAGAATAGATTCGCTTGTAATAAATGAAGAAAACAAACAAGGTGCAAAAGAATTATTTATGCAGATTATGGCTATAAGCAGAAAACTTCAGTACAAGCTATTAGCTTCAAAAAAAGACGAGAAAACGGATTTAGAGCTTGGGTTTAAACCTATAAAAGAAATATCTGATGATAGTATAAAAGTGGTTCACCAAGGAACTAAAGGTGCTTATAGTTATGAAGCAATGATTAATTACTTTGGTGAGAAAGTAGAAAGCTATAGTGTACAAACATTTAGAGAGGCTATGGAAGATGTAAGGAATAATAAAGCAACATATGCTGTCTTGCCTATTGAGAATTCTACAGCAGGAATTGTTAATGAAGTTTATGATTTGTTGGTAGAATATGATAATTATATAGTTGCAGAAACAACACTTAAAATTGAACATGCGCTAATGGCAAACAATGGAGCTAAACTAGAGGATATTAAAAGAGTTTACTCACATCCACAAGCTTTAATGCAGTGCAGTAAATTTCTTGAAGAGCATAAAGAATTTGAACAAATAAGTACACTTAATACAGCTCTTAGTGCAAAATATGTACTTGATAGTAAGTCAAATGAAAATGCTGCTATTGCAAGTGAATATGCTGCTAAGATCTTTGGTCTTAATATATTAGAAGATAATATTAATCATAGCGATACAAACACAACAAGATTTTTGATTATTGCGAATAAAAAAGAGTTTATAAAAAATGCAGATAAAGTAAGTATATGCATTGAAGTACCACATGAAAGTGGATCGTTATATAACATTTTATCTCACTTTATATATAATAAGTTAAATATGACAAAGATTGAATCTAGACCAATAGTAGGTAAAAATTGGGAATATAGATTTATAATAGATATAGAAGGTAATCTTCGTGATGCATCTGTTAAGAATGCCTTGTATGGAATAAGAGCAGAAGCAAGTAGTTTCAAGATTCTTGGTAATTATAAGAAATAG
>CAZIGN010000003.1:36665-43295 GCA_964538805.1 uncultured Lachnospiraceae bacterium | reverse complement strand
TGGAATAAGAGCAGAAGCAAGTAGTTTCAAGATTCTTGGTAATTATAAGAAATAGTGAAAAATTGTATAAAAAATTGCATAAGAAATTGTATAAGAAATAATAGGAGAAAAAAGTGGATAATCTAAATCAAAAAGATACAACCATAAAAATAAAGGATATATCAGTAGAAAGATTTTTTATATATAATAATGTGATTCATAAGGAAATACTAGAAGATATGATGTTTTTAGTTAAAATAAACAAAGACATTCTAAAAGAAGAAAAAGAAAGTATTAAAGATATAACCACACGTTTTATTAATGAAATAATTAAGATAGCTCATGATTATGGCTTGAAAGATAATTTGTGGCAGGGATTTTTGAGCCTTATAATTGCAAACAGTGATAATACCTACACAAAGATTGTAGAAAAAAGAGGCGAAGTTTTGGGAACAATTAATGAATTCTTTGTTAATGATATGAAGATATTGTCCTACCTTTTTAATTATGATATATCTTTGTTAGATGAAGCATTAAATGTAAATTATATGAGCCTTATTACAAATTATAAATCGGTATCTAATGGAAATGTTTTTAATAAAAGAATAAGCGAAAACATTAATACATTAACAAAAGAATTAGATGATTGTAGAGATGATATTGAAAGGTTTTGTGCTAAGATAAATGAATTTTATAAGGCGAATGGAGCAGGTAAGTTTGGCCTTTATAAAGCGTTTAGAATAAATGAAAAAGAAAATTCTAAAAACATTGCAATAATTGAACCTATTACTTCAATAGAACACATAAAACTTGACGATTTAGTAGGCTATGAATTACAAAAAAAGAAGCTAATAGAGAATACAGAAGCCTTTATTAAAGGTAAACAATCTAACAATGTACTTTTGTTTGGAGATAGTGGAACTGGTAAATCTTCTAGTGTTAAAGCGATTTTGAATCAATATTATGATGATGGTTTAAGAATGATTGAAGTTTACAAACATCAATTTTCATTATTAGCAAATGTTATAGAACAAATAAAAGATAGCAACTATAAGTTTATAATATTTATGGATGATTTGTCATTTGAAGAATACGAGATAGAATATAAATATTTAAAAGCCATTATAGAAGGCGGATTAGCTAAAAAGCCAGATAATGTATTAATGTATGCAACTTCTAACAGAAGACACTTAGTTAGAGAAAAGTGGAGTGATAAAGAAGAAAGAAGAGAAGATTTACATGCTAGTGATACAGTCGAAGAAAAATTATCTTTAGTGGCAAGATTTGGAGTGTCTATATTTTTCGTTGCACCTAACAAAAAAGAGTACCAAAAAATTGTTGAAACATTGGCAAAAAAACATGGTATTAATATGCCACTCGAAGAATTATATTTAGAAGCTAACAAGTGGGAACTTAGTCATGGTGGCATATCAGGAAGAATGGCAAAGCAGTTTATAAATCACTTATTAAGTATAAAAAAATTATAACAATATTAGTAATCATTACTGTTATAGTGTAGACAAACAATGCATTTTAAGTTATAATAATTCTAATGCAGATTATTTCTGTAAATTACATTAAAAGGAGAACGATAATGGCAGATTTAAAAGGAACAAAGACAGAGGCTAACCTTAAAGAAGCTTTTGCAGGAGAATCACAAGCAAGAAACAAGTATACTTATTATGCATCAAAAGCAAAAAAAGATGGTTATGTACAAATTGCAAAAATATTTGAAGAAACTGCAGCTAATGAAAAAGAGCATGCAAAGATTTGGTTTAAGCTTTTACACGATGGAATAGGATCAACTAAAGAAAACTTACTTGATGCAGCACAAGGTGAAAACTACGAATGGACTGAGATGTATGCAGGATTTGCTAAAGAAGCAAGAGAAGAAGGCTTTACACATATTGCATCTCTTTTTGAAGGTGTAGCAAAGATTGAAAAAGAACACGAAGAAAGATATAAAAAATTACTTGCTAACATAGAAGGAGATTTAGTATTTTCAAGAGATAATGATGTGATTTGGCATTGTTCTAATTGCGGACATATTCATATTGGCAAAAAATCACCTGAGATGTGCCCAGTATGTGAACATCCTAAAGCTCATTTTGAAATAAGAGCAAATAATTTTTAAGTTAGAGTAACTATTAATTTACATAAATGCATATTAATTTATGCAAAAGTAAGGTAGCGTGAATAACATTATTTCACAGAAATGGAGAGTATTATGGATCAAAAATTTTACAAATGTAGTATTTGTGGTAACATTATTTCTTACGTAAAAGCAAGTGGTGTTAAGGTTGTCTGTTGTGGACAAGAAATGAATGAAATTATTGCAGGTTCTGTTGATGCAGCAACTGAAAAACATGTACCAGTAGTAAAAGTTGAAGGAACAAAAGTAACTGTAACAGTTGGTGATGTACTACATCCAATGCTTGAAGAACATTATATTGAATGGATTTCTTTACAAACTAAACAAGGAAATCAAAGAAAAGAATTAGCTCCTGGGCAGCCACCAGTTGCTGAATTTGCGATTACACAAGGCGATGAAGTTGTAGCAGTATTTGAACATTGCAACCTTCATGGATTGTGGAAGAACAGCTAGTAGAGGGTAAAAGCTTGAAGATAGCTTTTTATGATACTAAACCATACGATAGAGAATGGTTTGACAAAATTGAGCATAAAGCATTTAGCATTAAGTATCTAGATACTAAGCTAAATGCTGATACAGCTCAGCTAGCCAAGGGCTGTGATGGTATAGTTGCTTTTGTTAATGATACTCTAGATAAAGAAACTATAGATATATTACACGATTTAGGTGTTAAGATAATTGCCATGAGATGTGCAGGATATAATAATGTGGATATTAAAGCAGCTTTTTCTAAGATTCATGTAGTAAGAGTTCCAAGCTATTCACCTTATTCAGTTGCTGAACACACTATGGCATTACTTTTATCTCTAAATCGAAAGATTCATAAAGCATATAATAGAACAAGAGAACATAATTTTACTCTTAATAATCTTACAGGGTTCGATTTACATAAAAAGACTGTTGGCGTTATAGGAACAGGTCAAATAGGAAGGATATTCATAAACATATGTAAAGGTTTTGGTATGAATGTTATAGCATATGATCCTTATCCTGTTAAAGATGCTGATATAAATTATGTTGATATTTTGCAATTATTTAAAGAAAGTGATATTATATCACTTCATTGTCCGCTTACAGATGATACACATTACATCATTAATAAAGAAGCGATTAGTATGATGAAAGATAATGTGTATATTCTTAATACTTCAAGGGGTGCCTTGATAGAAACAAAAGCATTAATTGATGCACTTAAGATTAAAAAAGTTGGTGCAGCTGGACTTGATGTATACGAAGAAGAAAGCGAAGTGTTTTTTGAAGACTTTTCAAATGAAATTATTAATGATGATGTTTTGCAAATGCTAGTTTCTATGCCAAACGTACTTTTAACTTCTCATCAAGCATTTTTAACTAGAGAAGCATTAAGTAACATCGCATCTACAACCATAGAAAATCTTGAAGATTTTTTTGCAAACCTACCCCTTAAAAACGAGATTTGCTACTGTTGTAAAGGAAAATCTGTAATAAATAATTGCGAACATAAAGTTGACGGTAGATGTTTTTGATCAATAATTAAATAAGCAAGTTTTTTTGCTGAGAATGGAGAAAGAATGAATCCTTTTGTGTTTAGAAGCTTGTCATATGGATTGTATGTATTGACAACTATGGATGAAAAAAGACCTGTGGGTTGTGTGGTTAATTGCGCAATGCAAATAACTGTAGAACCAGATACTATAGCAGTTAGTATAAATCACGATAATTACACCCAAAAATGTATAGATGAGAATGGATATTTTGCCATTTCGGTCTTAGCAGAAGATGTTAAGCCTTCGATAATAGGTGATTTTGGTTTTCAAAGTTCTAAAGATGTAGACAAATTTAAAGATGTTTCACACAGTTTTAAAAATAGGATGCCAATTTTAGATGATAGTGTATCTTATATAATCTGCAAGGTAGTTAATAAGATGGAAACTAGTACTCACACAGTTTATCTAGGAGAAGTAGTTGATGGCGAGTACATAGATGAAAAAAGAGAGCCAATGACATATAAGTATTATCATGCAGTATTAAAAGGAAGTAGCCCTAAAAATGCTCCAACTTATATTGCTGAAGAATTTAATGATAACGAAAATGTAATAAACGAAAGCACTTCTTCAAAATGGGTTTGCACAGTATGCGGTTATGTATATGACGGTGATCCTTTACCAGAAGACTATATTTGTCCTATTTGCAAACAAGGTGCCGATAAATTTAAAAAAATATAAGGGATTAACCCTTATATTTTTTTTGACATTTAATTATCAGTATCTTGATCGTCAGTATTATATACCTGACGTTTTCTTGCCATTATATCACTTTCAAGGTATTCATCATAAGTTGTAACCTTATCTATTAAGCTGCCATCAACAATCTCCATGATTCTATTAGCAGTAGTTTGAACAAATTGATGATCGTGTGAAGCGAATAATAATACACCTTGGAATTTGATAAGTCCATTATTTAAAGCTGTTATAGATTCCATGTCTAAATGGTTTGTAGGCTGATCTAAAACAAGTACATTTGCACCTGAAATCATCATTCTAGAAAGTAAACATCTAACTTTTTCACCACCAGATAAAATCTTAACTTTTTTAATACCATCATCACCTGCAAATAACATTCTACCTAAGAAACCACGAACGTAAGTAGCATCTTTTACCTCAGAATATTGAGTTAACCAGTCAACTATTGTATCTTCATTATCAAAAATCTTGGTGTTGTCTTTTGGAAAATATGCACTAGAAGTAGTAATACCCCACTTATATTCACCAGAATCAGGTTCTAATTCGCCTGTGAGAATTTTGAATAATGTTGTTTTTGCTAATTCATTTGCACCAACAAAAGCAATCTTGTCAGTATTGTTAACGATAAAAGAAACATTATCTAGAACTTTAACACCATCTATAGTCTTTGATATATTACTTACGCTTAGAACTTCATTACCGATTTCACGACTAGGTCTAAAATCTATATAAGGATATTTACGACTTGATGGTCTTATCTCGTCTAATTCTATTTTTTCAAGAGCTTTTTTTCTAGAAGTAGCTTGCTTAGACTTTGAAGCATTTGCACTAAATCTTTGTATAAAGTCTTGTAACTCTTTCATCTTATCTTCTTTTTTCTTGTTTGCTTCTTTCATTTGTTTAACTATTAATTGGCTTGATTCATACCAGAAATCATAGTTTCCAGAATAAAGCTGAATCTTTGCGTAATCAATATCAGCAATATGAGTACATACTTTATTTAAGAAATATCTATCATGAGATACTACTATTACAGTATTCTCAAAGTTGATTAGAAATTCTTCTAACCAGGCAATAGCATCTAGATCTAAATGGTTTGTAGGTTCATCAAGTAAAAGAATATCAGGATTTCCAAATAAAGCTTGCGCTAATAATACCTTTACTTTTTCGCTACCTTTTAATTCTTTCATACTCTTATAATGTAAGTCAGTATCAATTCCTAAACCATTAAGTAAAGTAGCAGCATCTGATTCAGATTCCCAACCATTCATGGCAGCAAAATCACCCTCAAGTTCACTTGCTTTAATTCCGTCTTCCTCAGTGAAATCTTCTTTTGCATAAATGATTTCTTTTTCTTTCATGATTTGATAAAGTCTTGTATTTCCCATTATTACAGTATCAAGTACTAAATGTTCATCATATCTATAATGATCTTGTTGTAAAAAAGATAGTCTTTGCCCTGGAGTAATAATAATATCTCCGTTAGTTTGTTCTAGTTGTCCTGAAAGAATCTTAAGAAATGTTGATTTACCAGCACCGTTTGCACCGATTAATCCATAACAATTTCCTTCAGTAAATTTAATGTTAACATCTTCGAATAAGGCTTTTTTACCTAATCTTAATGTGATATTACTTGCAGCAATCATGTTAATACCTTTGCACAGAGTATATGTGCATTTCCTTTCCTTGTGTTAAAAATATATTGTTGACCACTGTATATTGTACAGTATTTAAAGTAATTTGCAAGAAAAATATTGAAAGTTTTTTTTATAATAAGATAAAAATGAGTTGAATTGAAAAAGTTTGTCTCCTTGTTAGATGTATAAATGTATGTTAATATTATCTTTAGATATGAATTTGTTCTAGCATTGTATTAAAAGTTATTTTAGGAAGGTATGGGCATATAATGAATAAATACCAAACGAATTTTTTTGATGACTACCAAATTGGAACTTATAAGAATAAAAAAGGAATAAAATTCCACTTTGTATCAGAAGAAAAAGAAAATATTTATTTAGAATTAATTATTTCAAAAAAAGCTATTGTCAATTTACATTTATCAAAAGAAAACTTTTTTGGAGATGTTTGTAGGTTTTATATATCATATAAAGAAATTAAAGAATTAATAGAAAAAAACAATGAAATATCAGAAGAAATCTCGATAAAAGAAGAATTTTTCTATAAGATAATTGTCGGAAATAAAACAATCATAGATATATTTGCTAAACATATAGTTGGCAGAGAAGAGTTTGGAAAAAGAATAGAAGATAAAATAGA
>CAZIGN010000003.1:29077-36565 GCA_964538805.1 uncultured Lachnospiraceae bacterium | reverse complement strand
AATATAGAAAAGAATATAGAAAAGAAAAAAGACTATAATTATAAAAAAGATACAAAACTCATAAGAATGGACAATGTTTATGGTGTAGTAAATGAAGAATTTAATTGGACAAATGACAAAAAAACTAATATTAATATAGAAGATACTATAATATATAGAACTCACGTTAGAGGCTTTAGTGCAGATTGTAGCTCGAAAGTTAAACATAGAGGAACATTTAATGGTGTAAAAGAGAAAATCAAGTATCTTAAAGACCTAGGAATTAATATGGTGTTATTTATGCCATGTTATGAATTTGATGAAATGATGGAGAATGGAAAAGTTAATTATTGGGGATACACAAAAGGAGATTATTTTGCTATTAAGAACGCATATTCATCTAATAAATCAATCGGAGAAGCGCAAAGAGAATTTAAAGATTTAATAGTTAAGCTTCATAATGCAGGAATAGAAGTGGCTATGGAATTTTATTTTCCAGAAGATTTTAATGAAAGTATTATAATAGAAGTAATAAGATATTGGTGTATGAATTATCATTTAGATGGAGTATATCTAGATGCATCTTCAAATATTAGTGACATAATAATAAAGGATATGTACTTGAAAAATAATAAAATATTTGTAAGAAATGATATAGAACAATATAAAGATTATTATGATAGACTAGATATTAAAAGACATATAGCAAAAATGAATGATAGTTTTATAAAGTCAACAAAACGATTTGTTAAAGGAGAAGAAGATACTCTAAATGATATAAGTTTTGCAATGAAGAATAATCCGACACATATTGGAAATATAAACTATATTACAAGACATAATACATTTTCTTTATATGATAGTTTTTCATATGACATAAAGCACAACGAGTTAAACGGAGAAGATAATAAGGATGGAGAGAATTACAATTTTTCATGGAATTGTGGAATTGAGGGTGAGACTAAAAAGAAAAAAGTTTTAGAATTAAGAAAAAAGATGATTAAAAATTGTTTAACGATACTACTAACAAGCCAAGGAATTCCACTGTTATATGCAGGAGATGAAAGATGTGATACTAAGTTTGGCAACAATAATCCATATTGTCAAGATAATGAGGTGTCATGGATTAATTGGAATAATAATAGACTATCAAAAGAAATATTAGACTTTACCAAAAAACTTATAAATTTTAGAAAAGAAAATAAGATATTAAGATCTAAAAAAGAGATTGCCTTAATGGATTATAAAGGTTTGGGCATGCCAGATCTTTCATATCATGGACTTAAACCATGGTTTTATGATTTTAGTAATGTTAATAGGCATTTTGCGCTACTTTATTCAGGTAGGTATAATGAGTCTTATGACATATATATTGCTTTTAATATGCACTGGGAAGATAAAACATTTGGTTTACCTGTTATAAGTAAAGAGATTAGTTTTAAAAGTTTTCTATTCACAGATGGAAGTTTGCTAAAAGAAAAGGAACTTAAAAAAATTCAAAGTATTGTACTAAAACCAAGGAGTATTGCTGTATTTATTAGTTATAATAAAATAAATGAAAAATAATATAATACAAATTTATGTATAGAAAGTGGGAATATGAATTCGCTATATTTAAAAATAATTGCATTGAGCACTATGCTAATAGATCATATAGGAGCAATTCTTTTAAAGGATGTTATTTTACTAAGAGTTATTGGAAGATTAGCTTTTCCAATATATTGCTTTTTATTAGTAGAAGGATACTTTAATACCAAAGATATTAAAAAGTATCTATCTAGGCTTTTAATATTTGCATTTATTTCTGAAATACCTTTTAATCTGGCTTTTTATGATTCGTTTTTTTGGTTTGATACCTTAAATGTTTATTTTACATTGTTTATTGGTCTTTTAGTTATCTATTTTTGTGAAAGATATACGCACCCAATATATAAGATATTTATATGTTTTATAGGGATGTTAGTAGCAGAATTAATTAAATCAGATTATTCTTCTGTAGGTATTTTGATGATTTATTTGATGTATGCATATAGAGATAAAAAAGTTCTTAAAACAATAGGTGTTGTAATACTTAATTTTTTTGTAGGTTTTATTCAAGCCTTTGCAGGTTTTTCGATGTTGTTTATTGTTTTTTATAATGGAAAAAAAGTTCCAGATAATAAAAGGATAAAGATAAATAAATATATTTTTTATATGTTTTATCCATTACATTTATTGTTCTTAAAACTTATTTCTCTACTGGTATTGTAAAAAAGTCTAAAACTGGCATTTTACAGATAGCCACTATAGATATATATTAATATATATTTTATAGAAAGAATGGAGATAGTTATGAAAGAGAATAAGAAAATATTTATTAGAAGTTTAGTGAAAATTGCAATTGTAGTATTAGCTTGCATAGTCGCTTATTTTAACAAGTTAGATAATGAAGATGGGGGAAAAGTACTATTTTCAATTGCTTTAGTAATAGCTATAATAGTATCGTTAGAGCTTATTAAAGAGCTTTATTTAACATTTAAACCTTCTGCAGTTAAAAAGAAGAAACTAGATGTAAAGATATTAACTCAAGCAGCACTTTGTGCAACACTAGCTTATATAGCATTTACTACTTTGAAAATTGAATTTACTTTCCCAGGTGGAATGACAGCAATACATTTTGGTAATGTATTTTGTGTATTAGCAGCGTTATTAATTGGTGGATATTGGGGTGGACTAGCAGGTGCAATTGGATTATCTATTGCAGATTTGACTAGTGCATATGCAATGTATACGCCTACAACATTTTTGTTAAAGCTATTAATAGGACTAGTCGTTGGTTTAATAGCTCACAACATAGCAAAGATAAGTAAACACCATAAAAGAACTTATATAGTAGTATGGACTATACTAGCAAGTATAGCGGGTATGGCATTTAATACAATTGCTAGTCCACTAGTAAATTATTTGTATTTGACTTATTTAGTGGGAATACCACAAGATTTAACAGCAAATCTTGCAAAGATTGCAACAGCGGTATCAGGAGTAAATGCATTGACAACCGTTGTTATATCATCTACACTATATCTAACTTTAAGACCTATATTAGTTAAAGCTAATATGTTAATTAGACTTTCTGAAGATGAGAAAGCTAATGTTTAGGTAAATACAATAAAAGATAGAGAGTAGAATTATATGAAACAAAAAAGAGTAGTAGCAATACATGACATTTCTTGCATGGGAAAGTGTTCTCTTACAGTTGCGTTGCCAATTTTATCAGCAGCGGGACATGAAGTGAGCGTTATACCAACTGCAATATTGTCAACACACACAGGTGGCTTTACAGGATACACTTATAGGGATTTGACTAATGATATTGAACCTATAGTAGAACACTGGGAAAAGCAAAATGTTGAGGTTGATGCAATATATACAGGTTATTTGGGTTCTTTTATGCAACTAGAGATAGTATCACGACTTATAAAAAAACTAAAAAAAGAGAACACAGTAATAATTATTGATCCAGTAATGGGAGATAATGGAAAACTATACAGCTCATTTACAAATGAATTTGTTCAAGGAATGAAAAAGTTTTGTGAAAATGCTGACATAATAGTTCCTAATATTACAGAAGCAACATTTATATTAAATAAAGAGTATACTAAACCACCTTATACTAGAGGATTTATAGAAGAGTTGTTACATGAACTTTCTTACTTAGGTGCTAAAAAAATAATATTAACAGGTGTTAGCTTTACAGACGAATCAGTTGGTTGTGCGGTATATGATTCTTTGACAAAAGAAATATCTTATATATTTTCAAAAAAAGTTGAAGGTTATTATCATGGCACAGGTGATGTGTTTGCAAGTTCCCTAGTAGGAGCGCTTATAAGTGGAGTTGATACTTCAAAATCAGCAGCCTTAGCAGTTGATTTTACATACGAGAGTATTCTTAGAACTAAAAAAGCTGGTACTGACACAAGATTTGGAGTCAATTTTGAAGAAGGTTTATTTGATTATGCAGGAGCAATTATGCACATGAAAGGTTAAATAAATGAGAATTGTTTTAGCTTCAAATTCGCCAAGGCGAAAAGAATTGTTATCACAAATTGGGATTGATTTTGACATTATTGTAAGTAATGAACAAGAGCGTATTACCAATACAATTCCTGCAAAAGTAGTTGAAGAATTATCATATCAAAAAGCTAATAGTGTTATTAAAAAGCTTGAGGCTCCGGTACTAGTTATTGGGGCGGATACAGTTGTGTCTTATGCCAATAAGATATTAGGTAAACCTAAGGATAAAAAAGAAGCATATGATATGATTAAGATGTTACAAGGCAATACTCATGATGTTTGGACAGGAGTAACTATACTTGAAAAAGAAGAGCTTAATAAGGTAGTAGCAGAAACTTTTTCAGTAGTTACAAAAGTTATTGTATACCCAATGACTGAAACTGAAATTAATGAGTATATAAATAGTGACGAACCCTACGATAAAGCAGGTGGATATGGAATTCAGGGGAAATTTGGGGCGTTTATAAAAGAAATTCAAGGTGACTACAACAATGTAGTAGGGTTACCATTATCAAGAGTTTATACAAAATTACAATACAGACAGCGATAATTATCGCTGTCTGTATTGTTTTGGAGTATATCCAGTTATTTCTTTAAATTGTCTTGTGAAATGTTCTTTGTTCTCATAACCACACTGAATTGCTATGTTAGATATTGAATCATGATTAGTATTTAGTAAATAACAGGCATACTCTATTCTTCCACGAATTATATCTTTCATAACAGGAACTCCAAAAAGTTGTTTGTAAAGATGCTGAAAATAAGAAGTGCTAATATTTAGTTCGCTTGCTAGTTCAGGAACAGATTTTTGGTTGTTGTTAAAGTTGTATAGGCTATTTCTAATGTTATTAAAATCACTTCGATATCTATTTAATTGATCACTTGATTTATTTTCCTGATGATATATATCACTGAACTTGTAAAATAAAGTTTTTAATTTTGCATCGATAATTTTTTCGTGACATTTGCCGCTTTGATGAAATTCATCAGCTAAATCTCTTATTGACTCAGAGATAATTTTTGAATTTTTTAGATTTATAGGCATGTCAAAAGGAATATCTAATTCATTAATAAAAGAATCAATATCTGTGCCGTCAAAATGCATCCAATCGTTTTTAAAAAGCTCCTTATTACCATATTGTTGTGGAGATTTTTTGTTAAACAGGATACAAGTTTGAGGCTCTAGGAGAACGGATTTTTTATCAATTGTAATTTCAACAGGAGATTTAAAAAAAAGCAATAAATAATTACCAGAACCGTTAGGTCTATTAACTGAAAAACCATTAGAATGAATAAAATTAAAGCCAATTCTTTTTATATAAAACATCTTTAACCTCCGATATGATAAAATATTTTTTTGAGTGCTTAATTAGAAGATATCAGCTATAATTAGATGATGAAGATGAAACAGAAAACATCAACTAAATAACAGTATATATCATTGAAAATAGCACTTTGATTAACTATAATGCTAGGATAACACGATAATATGTATATATCAAGAGTTTTATTTCTAGTTGAAAACATCATAAAGTTAGAATGATAAAGTATTGTGTAAAGAAAGGATTTATAGTTATGAATGCTATGAAATGGATATTTAAGTATATCAAAAAGATTCAAATCAAGTTAATAGTAGGGCTTATATTTGTTACAATAACTTCGCTTCTTGCGATTATTAACCCAAAAATAACAGGTAAAATTGTAGATGAAGTTATAGGAAATGGCAAGAATATTAACTTGGATTTGCTACCAAAGTTATTAATAATAATGATATTAACAGCGCTTTTAAGATCATTATTAAGACTTGTGTTTTTATTTCTTTTTGAAACATCTTCTCAAACGCTTTTGTATGATTTAAGAGAAGAAGTTTATGTTAATTTACTTCAAAAAGATTTTGCCTTCTATAATAAGAATAGAACAGGCGATTTAATGTCTAGACAAACTGGTGATATGATGGCAATAAGACATTTTGTTGCTCATGTTATATATAACATTTATGAAAACGTTTTATTGTTTTGTATAGCATTAGTTATGATATTTACAATTGATTATAGAATTGCTCTAGGCATGGTATCTGTTTTGCCTATAACAGCATTTATGGCGTATTTACAGTCAAAAGCTGTAAAACCAGCATTTGGAAATGTAAGATCAAAATTTTCGAGCCTTAATGCATTTGCTCAAGAAAACATAAGTGGTAATAGAGTTATTAAAGCTTTTGCAAAAGAAGATTACGAGATTGAAAAATTTGATTTTGAAAATGATGGTTACAAAGATGCAGAAATAAATGCAGCAAAGATATGGATTAAGTATGTTCCCATATTTGAGTTTTTATCTAACTTATTAGTTTTTATACTTCTTTTAGTAGGTGGTTTTATGGTTATTAAAGGGAATATGTCATTAGGAGAATTAACTGCTATAAGTGGCTATTTATGGATGCTAAATAATCCATTAAGATTTGCGGGTTGGTTAATTAATGATGTATTTAGATTTACAACTTCTGTCGAAAAAATATATTCAACCATTCAAATTCAACCAGATGTTAAACAACCTGAAAATGCTATAGAAGTTTCAAAGCTTAAAGGCGATATAGAGTTTAAAAATGTATCTTATCAAGCAGAAGATGATGTAATATTAAAAGATATTAATTTTAAGGTTAAAAGTGGGCAAAAAGTAGGGATTATTGGTCCAACCGGCTCTGGAAAGTCAACAATAATGAACCTTTTGTGCAGATTTTTCGATGTTACAAGCGGTGAAATATTGATAGATGGGATAAATATAAAAGACTATGATTTATATAGATTAAGAGACAACATAGGAATGGCTATGCAAGATGTTTTTCTATTTTCTGATACAATCGAAGGAAATATTGCTTATGGTGTACCAGATTGTGACTTTGAAAAAGTTAAGTGGGCAGCAAAAATAGCTGATGCAGATGGATTTATAAGTAAAATGCCAGAAGGATATGACACGATAGTTGGTGAAAGAGGAGTTGGTTTATCAGGAGGGCAAAAACAAAGAATTTCCCTTGCAAGAGCAATAATTAAACAACCTACAATAATTATACTTGATGATACTACATCAGCAGTTGATATGGAAACAGAAACCCAGATACATTCATCTTTAGAATCACTTGAAAATAAAGAAACTGTATTTATAATAGCTCACAGAATATCTTCAATTAAAGATGCAGATGTTATTATAGTTTTAGATGATGGAAAAATAACAGAGGCGGGTACTCATGAAGAATTATTAGCTAACAAAAAAGATTATTATAGAGTTTTTAATCATCAATACGGTGAATTTGATAAACTTATAAAAAAGAAAGGAGACCTATAATATGGCAAGAAACAAATATGATATAGATGAAAGCCTTGAAAGTTCATTTGATAAAAATCAACTTATAAGACTTTACAAATATATTGGTCCATATAAAGGACAACTTTTATTTACAATAAT
>CAZIGN010000003.1:3168-28977 GCA_964538805.1 uncultured Lachnospiraceae bacterium | reverse complement strand
TTAAGTGATTTACTATCTAATGGTATAGTAAACACAATAACAGACCTTTTTAGTCTTGTTATAATTCTTATTTATATGTTCTTTTTAGATGTAAGGTTTACTTTGATTTCACTCGCAGGTTTTCCAATATTAGTTGCTGTAATATGGATAGTTAAAACTAAGCAAAGAAAAGCGTGGCAACTACAAAGTAATAAA
Organism: uncultured Lachnospiraceae bacterium; assembly: GCA_964538805.1. Lineage (GTDB taxonomy): Bacteria > Bacillota > Clostridia > Lachnospirales > Lachnospiraceae > CAZIGN01. Next base: position 28,782 of record CAZIGN010000003.1, on the reverse strand, counting down.
CAATCTAATCTAAATGCTTACATAGCAGAAAGTATAAATGGAATAAGAGTTACTCAATCATTTGTTAGAGAAAGAGAAAATACAGTAATCTTTAACAAATTAAGTAAAGAGCAAATGGTTTATTGGTTAAAAGCAGTAAAATACAACTTTATAATTAATCCTGTTGTAGAAAATATTACAGTAATAACAAATGCATTAATAATTGTTATTGGAATAACATTAATGATTAATTCACCAGGGAGCTTAAAGGTCGGTACAATTATAGCCTTTGGAGGATTTATTTCAAGATTGTGGGCACCAATAACAACATTAGCTAGTTTTTATAATTCATTAATTACAGCAGTTTCTTATCTAGAAAGAATATTTGAAACAATTGATGAACCAGTGTTAGTAAAAGATATAAAAGGTGCTACAACTATGCCTCAAATTAAAGGAGAAGTAGAATTTAAAAATGTTGTTTTCTCATATGATGAAGGTGAAGTAATATTAGATGATGTTAGTTTTAAGACGGGCATTGGAGAATCATATGCTATTGTTGGGCCAACAGGTGCAGGTAAAACTACAATCATCAATCTGTTGAGTAGATTTTATAATATTGACTCTGGAGAGATTAGAATTGATGGTATTGATATTAATAAAGTAACAATCAAATCGCTAAGAACACAAATGGGTGTGATGCTTCAAGACAGCTTTATATTTTCAGGAACAATAATAGATAACATCAGATATGGTAATATGATAGCGACTGATGAAGATGTAATAAGGGCAGCTAAAACTGTCAGAGCACATGAATTTATTGTGAAGATGGAAAAAGGATATTACACAGAAGTTAATGAAAGAGGTTCAAGACTTTCAGCAGGTGAAAGACAGCTTATTTCATTTGCAAGGGCACTTCTTGCCGATCCTAAGATATTAATACTAGATGAAGCAACTTCTAGTATAGATACAGAAACGGAAATTTTACTTCAACAAGGTCTTAATGAACTATTAAAAGGACGAACTTCTTTTATAATTGCACATAGACTATCAACTATAAAAAATGCGAGCTGTATAATGTATATAGATGCAGGAAAAATAAAAGAAATGGGTACACATGAAGAATTAATGAAAAATGAAGCAGGTGAATACTACAAACTTTTCATGTCCCAATATGAATTCTTACTATAATAAAAATAGAATACAATATTTAACCTCTATTATTATAATAGCAGAGAAGATAATAAAAAATAAAACCCGAGATAATCTCAGGTTTTATTTTTTTTGGCTTATTTAAAAGTAATTGAAGATAATTCATCATAATTTGTCATATTATAAGCAGTAATACCTTTATCAGAGCTAATATAAAAATGATCATCTATAAATAACCCACGTATAAATCTTCTATAATCTATGAAGTAAAAATCATCTATAATACTAGAACTTGACAACTCGATTTTTTTGATTAGGTTAAAACCATTAACTTTGTCATATGAGAAAATAAAGTAATTTTCATAATCAGAAAATGCTATTATATTCTTTTTAGCATCTAACAATATAGCCTTATGGTTATATTGAGCTTCGCTATAGTAAACACCGTTAAGGATTTTGATGTTTTCTTCGGTAACATTTTTGTTATCAGTTATATTGAACATAGATAATTTGACGTAGTCAGTAAAGCCTGTTTCAGGATCAGCATTTTGTCCTATTCCAAATAGTAAACCATCACCAAATGGTTGCATATAATTAGAAAAGCCAGGAATCTTTAATTCGCTTAAAATTACAGGGTTACTAGGGTTTTTTAAATCAATTGCAAACAGAGGGTCTACCTGCTTAAAAGTAACCATATAAGCAATATCTTTCATAAATCTTGCAGAATAGATTCTTTCATCTTTAGCAATTTTAGTTATAGAACCAACAGTTTTTAAGTCTTTATCTAATATGAAAAGATTATTGTATTGGTTTGAATCTGAAGAAACGCTTGAAGAATCAGCATCATTGCTATAAATTATAGAACTATATGTGTTTGTAGTAGTTACAATTCTAAGAAATCCATTGTATTCATCTGCGCTAAATTGATTTAGTAAATCACCTTCAACTGTAGTATCTCCAAGTAAAGTGATATCACCATTATTCAAACCAAGTTTTACTATCTTAGTAGCACTATAGATTTGCTTAGCTTTGTCTATAGTGGCATAAGAAAATGAATAGATAGTATCTTTTGTAGAGTAAATAGTTGAACTATATCCTAAGATAGATTTAGTTGAAGTAAATTTACCTGTTTGGCTAGAAATAGAACTTACTAATAAGAACTGTTTGCTTTGAGAATAATTTAAATCTGAAATATAGATATCTTCTAGAGCTAGCAAACTTTCCTTGTTATTTGTTGTAGTTGAAGGTATAAATGTAGCAGGATCATCTTCTTTAGCATTGTTATAAGTATCATGGTTTGAAAGTAGGTATAATTGATCATCTACCATTCTAGAAGAATTATAATAGCCGTCTTGTTTTAAGTGACTAACTAATTTGATATCTTCTTTATTAGTGGTGTCAAATATACTAACAGTTGTTGCTTGATTCATAGGCATATACATATCATAGTATATTTCTTCTCCGCCCTTTTTAATGCCATCGTTATAATCTTCATACTCATAACCTATAACAATTAAACGGTTTTTGGTTATATACATTTCGGTTAAATTAATGTCTAGTTTAGAAGAGGTTAATTCTTTTGGGTTAACACTAGATAAAAGATTCATTTTTTCTTTGTCAACTTTTGTTATATATACTAAATTATTACTAATTACATATATATAATCTCCATCAGTTTTTATGATGTCAGCTTCCATTACTCCTTCAACTTGTATGTTAGTATCAGAATAATCTTTATTAGAAGAATCCTCAGATGGAGAAAAAGATTCATTTGCCATAAGATCATTTGAACTAGAATCCTTAGTTCCACCTCCTATAGCAAACATATCTCTAAAAGCCTCAAATAAATTTTTGCTAGGTTTATCTTTGTAAAGAAGCTTATAGATATCCTTATAGTCATCTGCATTTGAAAGAGTAGAATTATCCACATTGCTAAGCCCTATAGAATCATCTTTGTTTAAATGATTTGACAAAGGTAAATATAAGCCAAGTGTAAGAGTTATAATCATACTTGCTGCAATTATTAATTTAAAGCTAGGTTTGTTGAAAAACTTTCTCTGCTTTTTTTGCCTTATTGATTGTTTTAAAGTATCAATACTTTCTTTTTTTAATTGTGTACTATTCATAATTTTTTTGTAATCATCTTCCCACATAATCAATCACTATCCTTCCTTGTTGAATTAAATTCCTTTTCGATTAATTTTTTTGCTCGAAAAAGATGTGATTTAACACTATTTGTTCTAATGTTAGTAAGCGAAGAAATATCTAGTATGGAATAATTTTCATAATAAAAAAGGTGGATACACAGTCGCTGTTTTGATGAAAGTTTAGAAAATGCTTTCTCTAGTAATAAAATACTAGCTTCAGACAAGTCAGAGCCTTCACTATCTTTATTAAATGTTGTTAAAGTATCAAGGGTATTCTCGTCTAAAAATACTATTCTTTTTTTCCAAGCAGAAAGGTAAATAGATTTACATTTATTAATGGCTACTGTAATAAGCCATGCCTTTTCGTGCTCCTTTGAATTAAATATCGGTTGTTTTTCAATACATTTTAAAAACACATCTTGAAGAATGTCTTCTGCATCATATTTGTTTCCTGTGTATGAAAAACATACTCTAAAAATCATATCTGAATATTCATCAATTAAATACTCAATAAAATCATCTTTCATAACTTTTTATCCCTTCATCTAGATTTACCGGTTTTATCTCTTCATATATAAAACGAATTAGGAAAGAGAAAAGTTGCAGTTTTACAAAAAATAAATAATATAGTTTATTTTAATACAAATTTAATAAAATTGCTATAATAAATAAATGCATTGTCAACCAAAAATAAATAATGGTTGACAATAAAGGAGGTTTAATTTATAATTCCGATATAATTTAAATTATAAAGTGTAAGGAAGGTTACAACAATTTATGAATATTAAAGAAGAAGTAATAAAAATTCTTGAAGAAAAAAGAGGAACGCATATATCAGGCGCAGATATAGCAAAAAAACTAGAGGTTTCAAGAAATTCCATATGGAAAACAATAAAAACCCTGACAAGTGAAGGTTATCAAATTGAAGCAATAAGTAATAAAGGTTATGCTTTAAGTAATGATAACGATATTATATCTAGCGCGAGTATAAGCAAATATCTAGATAAAGAGACAATAATAAAGGAAATAAAAGTTATTAAAAGCATAGATTCAACAAATGATTATGCAAAAGATTTTGCTATAAAAGAAGATTCACAAGGCATACTTATAGTTGCGCTAGAACAAACAAAAGGCAAGGGGAGAATGGGTAGAAGCTTTTACTCTCCAAGCGATAGTGGAATATATATGAGTTTAATACTAAAGCCTAAGATACAGGTAGATAAGGCAGTTATGATTACTACAATTGCAGCTGTTTCCTTAGTCAATGCAATAAAAAAAGTTCTTGATAAAGAAGCTTTAATAAAGTGGGTAAATGATATATATATTAATGACAAAAAAGTTGCAGGTATACTAACAGAAGCATCGCTCGATTTTGAAACACAAACACTAAATTACGCTATTTTAGGAATGGGAGTTAATATAACAACTCCTAAGGCAGGTTTCCCAAAAGAGTTAGAAAATATTGCGGATAGTATTTTAGAAAACAAAGAATATTCACCTGATACAAAAAGCAGGTTTGTTGCAGAAATAATTAACGAATTTGATTATTATTATAAACATATTGATAAATCTATACATATGGAAGAATACATCAAAAAATCATTATTAATAGGAAAAGATATATTTTATAAAAAACAAGGGGAGATAATAAAAGCAAAAGTCTTAGAGGTAACTAAAGATGCAGGTCTTCTAGTCGAAAAAGAAGACAAAACAACACAAGAGCTTAATTCTGGTGAAGTAAGTTTAAACATTTTTGATAATTGATTATAGCAAAGTTAAAAAAGAAAGGAGAGTATGGTGTGACTAATTACTAATACATCATACAAGGAAGATATGAAAGAATTAAGTATAGAAAAAATAAATGTAGCAGATATAACTCTAATAGGTTTATTTGCTGCAATCACAGGTGTGTTATCACAGATTGCACTACCAATGCCATCAGGTGTTCCTGCAACCTTACAAACATTTGCAATAGCATTTTGTGGTTTTTTGTTAGGTAAAAAGAAAGGGACAATAGCAGTACTGATTTATATACTAATCGGAATTGCTGGTGTACCCGTATTTGCTAATTTTAAAAGTGGAATAAATTCAGTTATAGGAATAACTGGGGGCTTTATTTATGGATTCTTATTTTTATCATACTTTACTGGAAAAAGTATAGAATTTAAGAATAAATATTTAATAGTATTATTTAGTTTTATAGGACTGATAATCTGTCATTTATTGGGAGTTATTCAATTTTCTTATCTTACAAAGATGGATTTTATAAAAAGTTTATTTTTGGTTTCAGTACCTTATATACTAAAAGATGTGGTTTCTATCGCATTAGCATACATTGTTAGTAGAGAGGTTAAAAAAAGAGTGAAATTCTAAAAAATATTAGTAGAATTGTACTATTGAAAATTATTAAGTTGCTAGTTATACTATATCCTTATCAAAAGCAATAATAATTTGTTGATGAAAGGATAGAATAAAGTGGTTAAATTAATAGTAAGTGATATAGATGGTACTCTTTTACAAAATGGCAATCGTGAATTATCTGAAAATGCAGTGTTTTTGATTAGAGAACTGATAGATAATGGAATAATTTTTGCAGCAGCAAGTGGAAGGCAGTACCCTAATCTTAAAAGATTATTTGCACCTGTAGGAAGAGAGATAGTGTATATTTGCGAAAATGGAGGATTTGTTGTATACAAAGGTGAAGTTCTTGAAAAAACAATAATGGATAGAGAAAACTCTCTACTTTTATTAGAAGACATATATGATAGAACAAATTGTGAAATCCTACTTTCTGGAGAAAATACATCTTATATTAAACCGAAAAATCCAAAGTATGAAGGCTATCTTAAAAATGTCGTAGGCAATAACGTTACTCTAGTTAAAGAATTCAAAAATATAGAGGAAGATTTTATTAAGATTTCTGTGTTTGAAGAAGATGGAATAATTAACTCTTCTAGTTATTTTGCAAATAAGTGGGGAGATAAGTTTAAAACTACTGTTTCAGGAAAAGCATGGATGGATTTTGTTAAACTAGACACAAACAAAGGTAATTCTCTTAAAAAAATAAAAGAAATGTTTGAGATTGATAAAAAAGAAATATTTGTTTTTGGTGATAATTATAATGATATAGAGATGTTTAAAGAAGGTCACTATAGTTATGCAATGACAAATGCAGAAAATGAAGTTAGAGCACATGCTACTTACTCAACATATGATGTAGAATCTGTTTTATATGATATATTAAGAGAAATAGGAATAAAGTAATATTTAGCTACAAAAAATACCGAAAGTATAGTATTATATAAGAGACTAAGCTAAAGAGGTATATTTTATTATGAAAAAATATTTAAAAAAACAAGCTGTTTTAATGATGTTTGTGTCTGTTTTATTAATTTTGGGAATGTTTGCTGGTTGTAATAGCAAGATTAATATCACTACTGGATTAAGTAGTGACGAATTATTTAAGATAAATAAGGAACCCTGTCTTGTATCGGCAGCAAAACTAATGTTGATGAATGAAAAAGTTATGTATGAAAAAAGTTTTGGAATAGATGTTTGGAGTCAAAAGATTGAAGGAAAATCAATGTCAGTTTTTGTAAAAAACGATTTAAAAAGAAGACTTATAGAGATTAAAAAAATGAAGTTATATGCCAACAATAAAGGTGTTGCTTTATCTATTAGTGAAATAGAATCTTTAAAAAAAGCTGCAGATGATTATTATAAAACACTAACAAAAGAAGAATTAGAGTATACAAAGGCAACCCTTAATGATATTAATGATATTTACTATGAGATTGCTTTAGCAGAGAAGGTTTATAATAATTTGACATCAGAAATTGACATAGAGATAAGCTATGAAGAAGCAAAAATGATAAATGTTCAACATATATTTTTACCAAATTATAATACAGATGAATCAGGAAATACCGTTAATAAAACAAAAGAAGAGCTTGAAGAATTAGAAGACAAAGTAAAACAAATACAAGAAGATCTTAAAAATGGAAATGATTATTTAAAGCTCTTAGAAACTTACAAAGACTATGCAGTACCATCTTTTGATTTAAAAAGAGGTGATAAAGAAAAAGATTATGAAGAAATAGCCTTTTCATTAAAAACTGAAGAAACAAGTAAATTATTTAAAACTAACAAAGGCTATTATATTATAAAGTGTCAAAGTGATTATTTAGAAGCACAGACAATGGCAAATATAGAAAATATTACTGCTTCAAAAAAAGCGGAAATATTTAATAAAGGCTATAATGACTTTGTTAAAAATATAAAAGTGGAATTTGACTTAGATTTATGGGAATCAATACAACTAAAGTATGATGAAGCTATAACATCAGATAGTCTTATAAAATATTATGAAGAACGTAAAGATGTATTCAAATAAAAAATCGTCGCAAAGCGACGATTTTTTATTTGCTTTTTCTAAAGGAATAAAAGTGAAAATAAATTTGTTTTATTCATCAATTTTAGTTGCAGTGTTTTTTTTCTTTTTAAACTTGCTTGTGTAGTTTGAAATTACTTCTTTGTTGTGAATACAGATTAATGAAAGTAAGGCTAATAAACCTGCAAAACTTATAAATGAGCCTGCTAACAATCCTTCAGGTCTGTATGTGAGTTTGATTATATTTTCACCTTTAGTTATTGGTATTCCAATAACAGCATTTTTTATTGGAACAGTATTAACTTTTTCGCCATTAACATAAGCTGTCCAACCTTTTTCATAGTTGATAGAGGTATATAATAATCCATCTTTTTGTGTGGTTATTTTTCCTTCTATTAAAGTTTCTTCAAACTTAGTTAATTCTAATGGAGTTGAATTTAAAATTTCAAAGGCATTTTCAAACTTTTCGTTATCAAAAGTATAAGCGTACATTTGTAAAGAGGTTAAATCGCTATCAGTTGGTGTTATTAAAACAGTTGCATTTGAAGGAACATAACCAATATCAATTACTTGTTTGTGCTTTAATCCGTTAAAAGTCTTCTTGTCATAATGAGTTCCATCTTCATTAGTAATATTTACATATACACCTTCTGTGCTTGTTACAACATAAGCATATAAGTGTATAGAATTATCAGCTGCAACAATAGTATTAGAAGTTCCATATACATCTATTGGAATTTGAGTAAACAATTCTTCAATTCCTGTTGTAGTATATACAAAAGAATTCTGAATTGCAAAAGGATTATTACCTTCAAAATACCAATCCTTATTAATATTCTTTGGAACGTAAAAACCTAAAGGAAGAGTGTTTTTGTATTTATAAACATATTTTTTGAATTCATCATCAGAATAAACAAGTTCACGATAGTCTAATTCATCAGCATATATTTGATTTGAAAGCATATACTTTACAGAAAGCATAGAAGCAGTTAAAGGAGTATGTCCATAGAAAGAATATGCATTAGTAGAACGTTCATGACCTAATAGACCTAAAAAGTCTGTCATATAAGCGCTAGCAGTAGAACTAAATGTAGATACACCCATGTAACCATGCCAAGCTGCATCGTTTTTTGTTCTTCTTGTATACTTTTCTATTCTATAAAAAAGGCTATCATCATTTTCGTCAATTTGGTTTAAAAGTTTATCAACAGCTTCATTATCACTAACATAAGCAGTACGACTAGTTGGGCTTATTGCAGTTGCATCAGTGTTAATGTAAGTTTCAGCAATTGCTAAAATTATCAATAAATAAACTACTAATATTCTTTTTTCTTTTTGATTTCTGTAAGTAACAATAAGTAATAAATGCATAGCTAGTATTGCAAGGGAGTAATATATTATTTCAAAACTATAGGTATCCGAAACGTAAAATTCTTCAATGAGAAAAATCAAACCACAAGCGCCTGCAAAAACAGAGAAGATCTGTCTGCTTGTATATTCTGTAATATTTTTCATAGCTTCAAAACACATAATTAAAGTCAAGAAGATGTAAATGAAAGATTGTCTGCAAGGAAGACTGTTAGGAAAATGAAAACCATGCCAGATATAAGTAAGAATATTTGTGTTAAAGCTTAGTAAAAAGAAAACAACTAATATAATTTTTGCAGCTTTTTCTTTAGGATTAACATTTTTTGAAAGAGCATATAACGGAAGGAAGATAAAGACACCTACTGTTGAATAAAGGTTTGGATCATGGGCTGCAAATATAGCAGGATCAACATTTATCAATGAACGAGAAGCCATATCTAAAAATGAGAAGTAATTAACTAAAGTTTCAGGAAAATTAAACTCACCAGAAGCAGTTCTAGATAATGCATATAATTCAGGAATCAGAATGACTGCTGCAATTGCACCAGCTATCAATGAATACAAAGAAAAATTAAAAAATCTTTTCAAATAATAATCTTTGTCTTTTTTATTAGTGTCATCACTTACTAATAATACTATAAAATATAAAAAGACGAAGATACATATCATTATAGCTATATAATAATTTGAAAATATACATAATGCTAATGATATGCAATATAAAAAGGTTTTGTTATGCTTTACAAGTCTTTCAAGGCCAAGTAAGATTATAGGAAGCAAAATCATACAATCAAGCCACATAATATTCCAACTAAAGGCAGCAAAATAAGAAGACAGGCCATAAAATATACCAATTACTGCAATAGCAGGACTATTAGTATTGAAATGTTTTTTAACATAATATGAAGTAGCAAAACTTGCCAAACCAATCTTGATGATTATTAAGGAACCCATAATTTCAGGAATGTGGTTTGCTGGTAAGAAACCTATAAATAAGTTTATTGGACTTGCCAAATAATAAGCATAAAGAGCAGTGAAGTTAACTCCCATACCAATATCCCAAGAATAGGTTAAACTTTCACCATTAGTAAGCTTGCCAAAGAGTTCTTTGTAAAAAGGAGCGTATTGGTGATACATGTCACTTCTTAAATACATTTGTTCTCCCCAAGGATAGATTTCACGAGAGATAAAAATAGAAATCATAATAATAACAGGGATAAAAAAGGCTAGTAAACAACCTAGATGGTTGCTAAAGAAAGTATTCAATTTAGTATTGCTTTTTAAATTAAGATTTTTTAGGTTCATTTAATATACTCGCTTTCTTTTTTTGTTCTAAAAATTATGAATTTACTAAAAAAATAATTCATTATTACAACGCCTATGGCAGAAAAGATTTTTGCCAGGATAATGTTAAAACCAATATACTCGGCTATTATTAGTACCACTGTTACAAAAAGTAAAGAAAAAACGCGGGCACCTATAAAAGAGGTTATTTCTTTTAAAATTGATTTTTTGCTATATTTATTAGACTCAAATACAAAAATTTTGTTAGTGACGTAAGCGAATATTACAGCTAATACCCAGGCAATATTATTAGAAGTTAATTTTGCATTAGTAAGGTCAAAAATGATTGTGAAAACCAAAAAATCAATTACAGTAGTTAAACCACCAAACAATAAATAGGAAAAAACCTCTTTTTTTATGTGTAACAACTTTGAAAAGTAATCTGAAAACTTAATATATAAGTTCATTTTTAAAGCTCCAATCTAGTTCTAGTTATTGATATCATTTCTAGGTGTGGCAATTTTTTGATCAATTAGCTCTTTTGAAGAAAGATTAGTTTCTCTTAAAATATAAATTGGACGATCTTTAACTTCCATATAAATATGACCTATATATTCCCCGAGAATTCCTATCGAAAGTTCTACAATACCACCAAGGAAAAGAACTGCTGATAAAGTAGAAACATAACCTGGAACTTCAATTCCTGTAATTAGAGTAGTAGTAATAGTTATTAATATGTAGAAAAAAGAAATAACACAGATTAAAAAACCCATACCTGAAACAAGTCTTAAAGGAGCAGTTGAAAAAGCTGTAATACCATCAATAGCATATTTGAAAAGTCCCCAAAAGCTCCATTTAGTAGTTCCTATAACTCTTTCTACATTCTCGTAAGGTAACCACTTTGTATTAAAACCAACCCAAGTAAAGATACCTTTTGAAAATCTTTGTACTTCTGATAACGACAAAACTGCATTAACCATTTGTCTACTCATAATTCTGTAATCGACTGCACTTTGTACTAATTCTATATCTGATAATTTATTACTTATTTTGTAAAATGCTTTAGAAAACAGGCTTCGTATTCTAGATTCGCCTTTTCTTGAACAACGCATTGCTGCACAAGCATCGTAACCTTCTTTAATTCCCTCTATCATGTGGGGTATCAGATGAGGAGGGTGCTGTAAATCAGCATCCATTATTATTACATAATCAGCACCCGAGTACTTTAAACCTGCGTACATAGCTGCTTCTTTACCAAAATTTCTTGAAAAAGTAAGATAAGATATATTATCATTAGTATTTGCAAGGGTTCGCATTACAAATGATGTATTATCTTTACTACCATCATCAACTAACAGAAATCTAAAATTATAATCTTTTATTAAAGATATTGTTTTCATAGTTTCTGTATAAAAATATTCTAGCCCTTCTGCTTCGTTATAACAAGGGACTATTATGTCAATTGTATTCATTAGTTTAGCCTTTCTTTATTAGATATTTACACACTATTTATAATTTTACTATATTGAAAGAACAATGTAAACACAAAAAAACACTGCCATCATATTAATGGCAGTGCGTTAATTTAATTGAAGAATTATTTTGTATTATTATCTATTTCTGCTTGTTTCATAGCTCTTACCTTTAAAGATAAACCAAAAAGATTGATGAATCCTTCGGCATCGTGATGATCGTATAAATCACCTGTTGTAAAGCTTGCAAGAGACTCGCTATATATAGAATAAGGAGAAGTAGCACCGGCTTTAATAATATTACCTTTATAAAGCTTTAACTTTACTGAACCTGTAACATTTTTTTGAGTTGAATCAATAAATGCTTCAAGGGCTTCTCTAAGTGGTGTAAACCACTTGCCTTCATATACTAAAGTTGCAAACTTATTTGCAATCTCTTTTTTTACAGCAATTGTATCTTTGTCTAATATTAATTCTTCAAGAGCAGTATGAGCTTCCATAAGAATTGATCCACCTGGAGTTTCATATACACCACGAGACTTCATACCAACAACTCTGTTCTCTACTATGTCTACGATACCGCAACCATGTTTTCCACCTAGTTCGTTAAGTTTGGTAATAATCTGTGAAGCCTTCATTGCTTTGCCGTTTAAGCTAACAGGTACACCATCAACAAAGTCAAGGTTTATATATTCAGCCTCATTAGGAGCTTTTTCTGGAGAAACCCCTAAAACTAACAAGTGATCATAGTTAGGTTCGCTAGCAGGATCTTCAAGTTCAAGACCTTCATGGCTTATGTGCCATAAGTTACGATCGCGACTATAGCTAGTATCAGCTGAAAATGGAAGATCTATTCCATGAGCTTTACAATATTCGATTTCATCTTCTCTTGATTGCATTTTCCAAGTTTCGTTAAGTCTCCAAGGAGCAATTATCTTTAAATCAGGAGCAAGTGCTTTAATACCAAGTTCAAATCTTACCTGGTCATTTCCTTTACCAGTAGCACCATGACATATTGCTACAGCTCCTTCTTTTCTTGCGATTTCAACTAATTTTTTTGCAATTGGAGGTCTTGCCATAGATGTTCCTAATAAATACTTATTTTCGTATACAGCATTAGCCTTCACACAAGGCATTACATACTCGTCAACAAACTCATCAACTATATCTTCTATATAAAGTTTGCCAGCGCCTGATAATTTAGCTCTTTCTTCTAAACCATCTAATTCATTACCTTGACCTACATCGATACACACACAAATTACTTCATAATCATAATTTTCTTTTAACCAAGGGATGATAGCAGTAGTATCAAGTCCGCCTGAATAAGCTAATATAACTTTCTCTTTCATATTCTTACCTCACTTATAATATTTGTATATTGGTGTAAATATGCAATAAAATATGCATAAAATTAAAAACACCTTGTTTTATGTTGCTTATACATTTTGTATTGTAAATATACATCATTAGCAAACAAAATGCAACCATAAATTTAAGTAAATTATAAGAAAAACAAAAAATTGATTGCATAATATACAACAAAGATGTATAATTATGAAAAATATCACTCGAATAGTTTAATTTTATTCTCGAAAATGAAATAATTAACTTGATAAATTTATAGCTAGAACATAGAATTGTTAATATCAAAACAAATAAAATAAATTAACTATTTATATAGAAAGGTAAAAAAGATATGATTAAAGTAGGAATTATTGGAGCAACAGGATATGCAGGAGCTGAACTTGCAAGACTTATATATCAACATAAGGAAGCAGAAGTAATATGGTATGGATCAAGAAGTTATAGAGATCAAAAGTATTCTCAAGTGTTTGGTAGTATGACGCAAATAATTGATATGGAATGTATTGATGATGGTAATGATAATCCTTCTTTACTTTTAGAATTAGCTAAGCAAGTAGATGTAATCTTTACTGCAACACCACAAGGCTTATGTGCTTCTATATTAACAGAAGAGATATTAAAAACTACTAAGGTGATTGACCTTAGTGCCGACTTTAGAATAAAAGATGTTAATACTTATGAACAGTGGTATGGAATAAAACATTTAGCTCCTCAATTTATAGAAGAAGCAGTATATGGATTGTGTGAAATAAATAGAAAAGATATTAAAGATGCAAGAATATTAGCTAACCCAGGTTGTTATACAACTTGTTCTATATTAACTATTTATCCGCTTGTAAAAGAAGGTCTGATTGATACTGATTCTTTGATTGTAGATGCTAAATCAGGCGTAAGTGGAGCTGGTAGAGGAGCAAAAGTTGCTAATCTTTATACCGAAGTTAATGAAAGCATAAAGGCGTATGGAATACTAACTCACAGACATACACCTGAAATAGAAGAACAACTAAATTATGCAAATTCTAAAGAGTCTGAAGATATTAAGATAGTATTTACACCACATTTAGTTCCTATGAATAGAGGTATTCTTGTTACAGCTTACGCAAAATTAAAAGAAGGCGTTTCCAAAGAAATGGTAAGAGAAGCTTATGAAAAATATTATAAGAAAGAAGAGTTTGTTAGAGTTTTAGAAGAAGGAGTTTTCCCAGAAACAAGATGGGTATCAGGAAGTAATTATACAGATGTTAATTTTAAAATAGATGAAAGAACTAATAAGATAGTAATGATAGGTGCTCTTGATAATGTTTTAAAAGGAGCAGCAGGACAAGCAGTTCAGAATATGAACATAATGTTTGGCTTAAAAGAAAATGAAGGACTTTTACAATTACCAATGTTTTTATAAAATATTAAAGAAAGGATGATACACCATTTTTACAATGATTTATTTGGTGTATGGTTATATATATGAATAATGAATTTAAAATTATAGAAGGTGGAGTTACAGCAGCTAAAGGATTTATGGCTTATGGTTTAGAAGTTGGAATAAAAAGTTCTAATTCAGGAAAAAAGGATATGGCTATGATATATTCAAAAACACCTTGCAAAGCTTCTGGAACATTTACAAAAAACATAGTTAAAGCCGCTCCTGTTAAATGGGACATGCAAGTTGTAGACAATGATTTGCCAGTACATGCAGTAGTGATAAATAGTGGTGTTGCAAATGCTTGTACAGGAGAGCTTGGCTTAGAATATTGTATAGATATGGCACAAACAACAGCAATACAGATGGGGATTAAAAAAGAACAAGTATTGATTTGTTCTACAGGAGTAATAGGAAAACAATTACCGATGGACAAAATAGGTAAAGGAATTAAAGACTTAGTTCCATTACTAACTGATACTAAAGAAGGTGCAGATTTTGCAGCAGAAGCGATAATGACAACTGATACAACAAAAAAGCAAGTAGCCGTTGAATTTGAGATTCAAAAAAAGACTGTAAGGCTTGGAGGAATGTGTAAAGGTTCAGGCATGATTCATCCTAATATGTGTACTATGCTAGGATTTGTAACTACAGATATAAACATTTCAAAAGAATTATTAAAAAAAGCAATAAAAGAAGATGTAGTTGATAGTTTTAATATGATTACTGTGGATGGAGATACTTCTACTAATGATACTTTGTTGATTTTAGCAAATGGATTAGCAAACAATGCAATAATAGAAAAAGAAGATGAAGATTTTGAAAAATTTAAACAGGCATTAAGTTATGTTACGACAACTATGGCGAAAATGATGGCAGGAGATGGAGAAGGTGCTACCGCGCTTTTTGAAGTCAAAGTAATGAATGCAAAATCTAAAGAACAAGCTAGAGTATTAAGTAAGTCTGTTGTTAGTTCAAATTTAACAAAGGCAGCTATTTATGGACATGATGCAAACTGGGGAAGAATAATATGTGCCCTTGGTTATGCAGGTGTAGACTTTGATCCTGAAATTGTAGATTTGTTTTTTGAAAGTAAAGCAGGAAAGATTAAAATTGCAGAAAATGGTAGTGCAACAGATTATAGCGAAGAAGAAGCAACTAAAATATTGTCAGAGCCGATTGTTAGCGCAATAATTAACATAAAGCAAGGCGAAGAAGAAGCAACTGCCTGGGGTTGTGATTTGACATATGATTATGTAAAAATAAACGCAGATTATCGTTCGTAATTTATGAACAGATTATCATCAAAGAAAAACTAAAAAATAAAAAAGTGCGAGGAAGTTATTATGAGTATGGAAAAATGGTTAGAAAAAGCAAATGTTTTAATAGAGGCACTACCTTATATACAAAGATTTAATAAAAAAGTTATAGTGGTTAAGTATGGTGGTAGTGCTATGGTAGATGAAGAATTGAAGAAAAATGTCATAAAAGATGTAACGCTACTTAAATTAGTTGGTTTTAAACCAATCATCGTGCATGGTGGTGGAAAAGAGATTAGTAAATGGGTTAATAAAGCAGGAATGGAACCTAGATTTGTTAATGGTTTAAGAGTTACAGACGAAGAAACTATGGAAATAGCTGAAATGGTTTTAGGACGTGTTAATAAAACTCTTGTACAAATGATTGAGTCTCTAGGTGTAAAAGCTATTGGAATAAGTGGTAAAGATGGTAATCTTTTAAGTGTTGAAAAAAAGCTTTCAAACGGAGAAGACATAGGGTTTGTTGGTGAAGTAAAAAAGGTAAATGCAAAAATTCTTGAAGATTTGATTGAAAAGGATTACTTGCCAGTTATTTGTCCAATAGGATTAGATCAAGATTTTTTAACTTATAATATAAATGCTGATGATGCTGCTTGTGCTATTGCAACAGCTGTAAAGGCAGAAAAATTAGCTTTTCTTACTGATATAGAAGGAGTTTATGCAGATCCAAGTGATAAAACAACACTAATATCAGAATTAACTATTTCAGAAGCAAAAGAATTAATCGAAGGTGGAACAATAGGTGGTGGAATGCTTCCAAAGCTTAATAATTGTATTGATGCAATAGATAGTGGTGTGTCAAGAGTTCATATACTTGACGGAAGAATACTTCATTGTTTGTTACTTGAGATATTTACTAACAAAGGAATAGGAACAGCGATTTTAGGTGATGGTGACATCAAATTCAACGACTAATTGGAGAAAATTTATGGATAACAATAAGATGATAGAGTTAATAAATGAAGCAGAAAATTATATAGTTCACACTTATAATAGATACCAGATAGTATTTGATAAAGGAAATGGTATGTATCTATATGATGTTACTGGTAAAAAATATCTGGATTTTGCATCTGGAATAGCTGTTTTTGCGTTTGGATATAATAATAAAGATTATAATGAACATCTTAAAAATCAAATTGATAAATTAATTCATACATCAAATTATTATTATAACAAGCCAGCCATTATGGCAGCTAAAAAGCTTGCAGAAGCTTCTAATATGGATAAGGTCTTTTTTACTAATAGTGGAACAGAAGCTATTGAAGGTGCGGTTAAACTTGCAAAGAAGTTTGGGACATTAAAAAATCCTTTAACAGAACCAGAAATAATAGCGATGGATCATTCATTTCATGGAAGAAGTATGGGTGCGTTATCAATAACAGGAACTAAAAAATACAGAGATCCATTTGGCGCTCTTATAGCAGGAGTTAAGTTTGCAAAATTTAATGATATAGAAAGTGTTAAAGCTTTAATAAATGATAATACAGCTGCTATTATATTTGAGTGTGTTCAAGGTGAAGGTGGTATATATAAAGCAGATGATAGTTTTGTAAAAGGAATCAGAAAAATCTGTGATGAAAATGATATTTTGATGATTTGTGATGAAATTCAGTGTGGTATGGGAAGAACAGGAAAGATGTTTGCATATCAGAATTATGACATTGTACCAGATGTTGTGACTACAGCTAAAGCTTTAGGTTGCGGTGTTCCTGTAGGAGCGTTTTTGACAAAAGGAAAGACTAATGAAGTCTTAGTTCCAGGTGATCACGGAACAACATATGGAGGTAATCCTTTTGCAACTGCAGCAGTTTCTAAAGTGCTTGATATGTATAAAGAGTATGATATACTAAATAAAGTAAATGAAATTTCACAATATCTAGTTAGTAAATTAGAAGAGCTAGTAAATACATATGATTTTATAACTAGTTACAGAGGAATGGGTCTTATGATGGGACTAGTATTTAACAAACCTGTTGCACCAATAGTAAAAGCTTGTATAGATAGTGGCTTGATTCTTATAAGTGCAGGAGAAAATGTTATAAGAATAATTCCGCCTTTGATTGTAAGTAAAGAAGATATTGATGAGATGATAAGAATATTAAAAACTGTACTTTAGAAGGTTGAAAGGATTACTTTAGATGGTTAGGAAGATATCAAGTTTTATAATAATGGGGATAATATCATTAGCATTACTGTATTATGTTGAACAAATAAAAGAAGAACAAAAAGTAGTTAAAGAAGAAACAAATAGCTTGTCAGAAGATGAAAAAGTTATAAGGCTTTGGTATTCAGATAGTTCATATAATGATTATTTTCTTGAAATATCTGAAGAATTCAAAAAGAAATACAATATAAAAGTAGAAGGATATTTAGTTTCATCAATTGATTACATAATGAATATTTACGAAAAAAATAAAGAGGCTAAAGAAGTTCCAGATATATTTCTTATAAGAAGTGAGCAATTAGAACAAGTTAATGCTAGTGGTTTAGCTACTGAGTACAACAACGAGTTACTTCCTAAGAATGCATATTATGACAAAGCTATAAAAGCAGCTACTATTAAAGATAAAGTCGTAGCTTATCCATTGAGTTTTAATACAACTGTATTAGCGTATAATAAAAAATTTATTACTAATGAGCCTAAAACATTTGATGATATAAAAGTATTTGCGGATACTTTTGAAGGAGATAGTGAAGGCGTTGCAAACTATATATTAAAATGGGATGTTAAAAATCTTTTGTTTAATTATGGTTTTGTTGCTAATTACTTTCAAGTTATAAAAGACATATCTAACAATGAAATTGTAAGTGTAAATAATGAAAACGCTTTAAAAGCTGCAACATATTATCATGACTTATATCAATATTTTTCAATTGAATTAAATGGTTGTAACTATGAAGAGGTAATAAATCAGTTTATAAAAGGTGAAATAATAACAACAATAATAGATACTTCTTCGATAAAGCAAATAGAAGAATCAAAACAAGAAATAGGGCTTGTAAAAATTCCTGATTCTAACGAGGAAATACTTGTAAAACCTTTAAGTATTAATGACTTGATTGTTGTAAATCCTTATTCTGAAAAAAGAGAAGATGTTGAAAAACTTGCTAAGTTTATAACAGTTGACAAGGCAGAAAGATTATTAGAAATGACTAATAAGATTCCGTCAGCTATAATAGACAATTACACAGATAATCAACAAATTTTTATAGATCAATTTAAAGATTCTTCTTTGCTTCCAAATCTTATAACCACTTCTGATTTTTGGATAAGAGCAGAAAATATGTTGAACAATATTTGGATTGGTACTAATGATACTAAAAAAGAACTAGATAGTTTTCAAAGCATATTAGAATTACAAATAAAATAAATACATCAAATAAAGTGCTATGCCATATGAGGTGTAGTGCTTTGTATTATACTTAAGAAGATTTTGCTTTTAAAATAGGCTTGTAAAATCATCTTTATTTTTGTAGAATATAAGAAGCAGAGGGAGTATTAAATTATTAGAAGTCAAAGGGGGATTATATGAATTTGAATTTAAAAGTTTGTATTGCTTTATTGGTTATTTCTGTAGTTTTTTCAGGTTTGATTTATTATAATTTTTCGACAGAAGATAATTATACAGATATATCAAATACTAAAAATTCGGATATTATTGGAGAAAATAATGACAAAGAAAATGACAATAAAGATAATAGTGATAAAAAAGTTAATGACAAGATAGTAATTCACATAACAGGCGAAGTAGAAAAACCAGGAATTTATGAAGTCAGTAAAGATTCAAGAGTCTATGAAATAATAGATTTAGCAGGAGGTTTTACTAAAGAAGCTGCAATAGATGAAATTAATTTAGCACAAAAGGTTTTTGATAGCCAGCAAATTATTGTTTACTCAAAAAAACAAATAAATGACAATGTTACACCAAATGAAAATGCTGCACAAAGAGAACTTATTAACATTAATACCGCAACTACAAAAGAACTAACAACTCTCCCAGGGATAAAAGATGCGAGAGCTTTGATGATTGTAAATTATAGAGAAACTAATGGATTGTTTACTACAATTGAAGATATAATGAAGGTGAGCGGAATAAAAGAAGCGGCTTTTTTGAAAATAAAAGATTTGATAAAAGTTTAGATACCTTATTTAGAAAATGAATGTATGAATATAATATTAGAAGGGAAAGCATTAATACGAAAGTGTTTATGTAAGTAGAATAAATATGGATAGCAGAATTTTAGTTGTAGATGATGAAAAATTAATTGTAAAAGGAATAAAATATAGTTTAGAACAAGAAGGATTATTAGTTGATTGTGCATATGATGGAATTGAAGCTTTAGAATTAGCCAAAAAAACAGAATATGATGTAGTTTTGTTAGACATAATGTTGCCAGGTTTTGATGGTTATGAAGTTTGTAAGCAAATAAGAGAATTTTCAAACATGCCAATTATAATGCTTACAGCAAAAGGTGATGATATGAGCAAGATTTTAGGCCTTGAGTATGGAGCAGATGATTATGTTACAAAGCCATTTAATATATTAGAAGTAAAGGCGCGAATAAAGGCTATTATTAGAAGAAACAACAAAAATATGCCTAAAGAAAAAAAATCAATTATAGAAGTTCATGGACTTAAATTAGATACCCCAAGTAGAAGAGTTTATATAGATGAAGAGGAAGTTAATTTAACAGCAAAAGAATTTGACCTTTTAGAGTTGTTAATTCTAAACCCTAATAAAGTCTATGACAGGGATACTCTTCTTAATACAGTATGGGGCTATGAATATCCTGGTGATGCCAGGACGGTAGATGTACACGTGAGAAGATTAAGAGAAAAAATCGAAAAGAACCCAGGTGATCCGAAATATGTTCACACCAAATGGGGAGTAGGTTACTATTTTGAAGATAAAGATTGAGAATAAATATATTAAAAGTTTAAAATTTAGGATTCTTGTCATAATACTTATCTTTAGTTTGGCTCCAATGTATTTTTTGAAAGAAACCTTAGTTAATACTACACAAGAATCACTTCTAGATTCAAAGATTGAAAGAATCAAAAATCAAACATTAATACTTAAAAATCATATAGCCTCAGCTGATTATATTTCTGGTACAGAAGATGAAATAATTGATGCAGAGCTAAGTCAGTTATCAAGCATGTTTGATGCTAGATTAGTTATTATTGATAAGAACTATAAGATAATAAAAGATACTTATCAAATGGATATAGGGAAATATTCAATATCTGAACCTATAATTAAATCTTTTAAAGGTTTAGATACTTATGCATATGACGCTATGAATTCGTATGTTCAGATTATTGTAAGAATTCCTACAATAAGTGACAAGAATGCTGCAAATGGAGTACTATTTGCAACATTTTCAACTAAAGATATTGAAGTAACTATGGAAGAAATTGAGAATACTTCATGGATATTTTTGCTTATAATTTATACTGTAGTAATTGCTTTATCTGTTTTTATATCAATAAAGTTAGTAACACCATTTAAAAAACTTGAAACTTCATTAGAGAATATGGCAAATGGTCATCTTGATGAATTGTTAGATATAAAAGGTTATACAGAGACAGATAGAATTTCAACTTCGTTTAATCACATGATAGAAAAGATGAATAAGTTAGACGAATCTAGGCAAGAATTTGTGTCTAATGTATCGCATGAATTAAAAACTCCAATCACTTCAATTAAAGTTCTTGCAGATTCACTGTTAATGCAAGATGATGCACCAGTAGAAATATACAAAGAGTTTATGGCAGACATTGTTGATGAAATTGACAGAGAAAATAAAATCATTACTGACTTATTAGCTTTAGTAAAACTTGATAAAACAACAGCAGATATGAATATTACACAGGTTAATATAAATGAAATGTTAGAACTAATATTAAAAAGATTAAAGCCTATAGCAGCAATAAGAAACATTGAGCTATTATTTGAAAGTTTCAGGCCTGTAATTGCAGAGGTAGATGAAGTTAAATTTACTATTGCACTATCAAACTTAATAGAAAATGCTGTAAAATATAATATACTTGACGGATGGGTAAGGGTTTCTCTTAATTCTGATCATAAATATATGTATATTAAGATTGCTGATTCAGGAGTTGGTATTCCAGAAGAAGAACAAGAACAAGTTTATGAAAGATTTTATAGAGTGGATAAGACAAGATCTAGAGAAACAGGTGGAACAGGATTAGGATTATCAATTACAAAAAATGTTATTGCTATGCACAAAGGAGCAATTAAACTTTATAGCAAAGAAGGTGAAGGTACTACATTTACAGTAAGAGTGCCGCTTAATTTTACTAACTAGAGACATTTTTCTAATATTAAATGGAAAGGTATAAATTAATGAAATTGATAAAAAATAAATTGTTTAGAGTGACAGTGGTTCTTTTTCTGATGTGTTTGTTTTTCTTAAATTTAGTTGCTTGTGAATCAGATAATAGTGACGAAAAAGAAGGCAATTTTAGTATTTATTATCTAAATAAAGATAGAGTTAAATTAGAAAGCGTAGAAATAGATTTCAAACAAAATGATACTAAAAATGACATAAAAACTATAATTGAAAAGATGAATAATTCTTCAGGGAAAATTGATGTAGTAGTTGCTAAACCTGAAAAAGTAAAGTTTATAAAAACAGAATTTGTAAATAATATAGCTACTGTTTATTTTGATGAGTCTTATAATGAAATGACTAAGATTGACGAATTGTTATATAGAGCTTCTCTTGTACTTACTTTAACTCAACTTAAGGATGTTTTATATGTTGGAATAATTGTTGATAATCAAGCCTTAGTTGATTCGGAAGGTAATTTAGTAGGAAATATGAAAGCGGATTATTTTATTGATATTACAGGAAACAATATTCATTCTTTTAATAAAGATGATATTACTCTATATTTTGCTAAAAAAGATTCTGAAAAATTATTTGAAGAAGTCAAACAAGGAACCTACCCTTTTAATGTGTCATTAGAAAGATATATTGTAGATTCTTTGATAAAAGGTCCAAAAGATGATGAATTATTAAGAACGATATCATCGAAAGTTGAAGTGATAAACGTTGTTACAAAAAGTAATATATGCTATGTTAATTTTACGGATACGTTTTTGACAGAGCCATCGCCTATATCACCTAAAATAACAATTTATTCTTTGGTTAATTCACTATTAGAATTAACACATATTAGTAAAGTTCAGATATCTGTTAATGGAGAAACAAAGATAAAGTATAATGGTATTTCACTAGAAGAACCATTTGATCGTAACTTAGATATAATACAGTAAGTGAGGAAAAAACTATCAAAAGACAAGTGGTGTTTATTGCTGTGGCTTTTGTACTTGGAGAAATAATTAATATATTAATAAAAAGTAAGACAGAGATTTTTGTTTTTATTATTTCGATGTCTTGCTTTTTGTTGACTGTTTTTTATTTGTTTATAATAAAGAAAAAAATAATGGCTCTGCTTTTTTGCCTAAGTTTTATAATTGGTTATTTTA
The DNA here is from genome assembly GCA_964538805.1 of uncultured Lachnospiraceae bacterium. GTDB lineage: Bacteria > Bacillota > Clostridia > Lachnospirales > Lachnospiraceae > CAZIGN01. Next base: position 5,366 of record CAZIGN010000003.1, on the reverse strand, counting down.
ATCTTGAAAAAGCCTTTGCTTTAAGAGATGAGTTTTTCACAACATTTTTCGAAGAAATAGAAAATGATGATGTTGTTGATATTGATTTTAAAGTAAAAGAGATTGAATTTAAATATGATAAATACTATATAAAGGGTATTGTTTTAGACCATAGATATAAAGATATTTTGGGCGCTAAATTATTAATTTTAAGTGATAATGATAATGATTTATATATTGGGGACAATATAAGTGTAAAAGGGGTTATAAAAAACTTTGACAAAAAAAGGAATTTTGGTAACTTTGATAGAGAAGATTATTATAAAAGTGTTAATGTAATCAGTAGTATAAAAGCTGAGACTATAATAAAAAACAACAAAAACAGTAACTATATTTACAAAAAAATATCAAAGCTTAGAGAAAAATTTAATAATAACATTGATCTTATTTTTGATAGTGAGAAAGCTTCTTTATTAAAAGCTATGTTAGTAGGTGAGGATTTTTTTATTACACAAGATTATAAAGAATTGTATAAGACAGCAGGCTTGTCTCATTTGATTGCAATTTCAGGTTTGCATTTGATGTTTATTGCAATGTTTTTATACGCTATTTTAAAAAGATTTCTATCATTATATGTAAGTATGTTTTTTGTCTTATCAATACTAATGATGTTTTCATTTTTTGTTGGAAACTCTGTTTCAGTCAAAAGAGCGCTTTATATGTTTGTGCTAAAAATAATTGCTGATTTTTTGGGTAGACATTTTGATGCAATAACAGCCATTATGTTGGTTTCTTTATTATTAATAATTGAAAATCCATTTATAATTACTAACACTAGCTTTTTACTATCAGTTGCAGGTATAACAAGTGTAATAATTGTTTATAATATATTATATGAAAAAATTAAAGCTTATAAAACATTGCTTTTATCGTTTAGTGTTGTGTTGATTACAAATCCTATAATTGGTTATTTTTTTTATGAAATAGCCTTTTACGCAGCTATAGCGAATTTGGCAGTCATCCCATTTGCAAGTATAGTTATTATGTTTGGCTATACATGCATTATCTTATCATTTATTAATTACAAATTTGGAATATTCATAGCAGGTATTGTAAATGTTTTGCTTGAATTTTTTGAATTTATATGTAGACTAATAGACAGTCTTTTAAATTCAACTATAATCACAGGTAAAATAAACCTAATTGAGCTTTTTTTATATTACATAGCGGTTATAGTTTTTTTGAAACTAATAATAACTGCAAATAAAAAGCATTTAAAAATAATTTTGTTTAGTCTTTTTATGCTTTGTATTACAATTAATTTTAGAAATAATATTTTTATTTTCATAGATAGTTTTAAAACAAAAGAATTAGAAATCACTCTTTTAGATGTAGGTCAAGGAGAGTCAATTCACATAAGCACACCAAATAGCAAAAACATTTTCATCGATGCAGGAAGTACTAATATTAATGATGTTGCTAAAATAAGAGTGTTACCATATTTAAAAGCAAAAGGAATAACGAAGATAGATTATTTTTTTATAAGTCACTTTGATTTAGATCACATTAGTGGCATTCTTGAAATGTTACAAGATGACTCAGCAATAATAATAAAAAACATAATGATTTATAATGACTATGATACAACAGATAAGGAGTACATATTGTTACAAAAAAAAGTCGAAGGTAATAAAAACACAAAGTTAATCTATATAGATGATAGTTTTTATTTTAAAGAAGAAGGTCTAAGTATAAACTGTATACATCCAAAGAAAAGTGAAGATGAAAAAAAAGTAGAACTAGATGAAAATGACAATTCGTTGGTTTTAACGTTAAAATACTATGAGTTTACTGCTCTTTTTACTGGAGATATTGGAAAAAAAACAGAAGAGTATTTGGTTGAAAAAAAAGCTTTGGATGAATTTTTCACTAATAATTATACTTTGGTTAAAAGTTCACATCATGGATCTAAAAACTCTAATTCAAGCCTATATCTTGAATATATAAAACCTAAAATTGCAATAATATCAGCTGGTGTAGATAATGTGTATAACCATCCACATAAAGATACTATAAACACTTATGATGATCTTAAAATAAAATACTTCAATACTGCAAATAATGGAGCAATAAGAATAATGACAGATGGTTTAAGTTATAAAGTTGAAACTTTTTTGAAAAATAATTAGAAAAATGAATAGAAAAATACATTAGAAAAA
>CAZIGN010000003.1:0-3068 GCA_964538805.1 uncultured Lachnospiraceae bacterium | reverse complement strand
ATTAGAAAAATGAATAGAAAAATACATTAGAAAAAATACATTTGAAAAAAAACACAATATGTTATATGATTGATAAACTTATAGTCTCAAAATAGTTCATTAAAGATTTTACATAAAAGAAGAATAAATAACAAAAATGAAAGGATTTTAACAAAAAGCTGTAATGGTTTTTGTTAAAATAATTAGGATAGCTAGGTGAAAAATTTATTTAGTTTTAAGAAAGGATTTTTGAGAAATGTTATGGTTTTAGTAATACCTATGGCATTTCAAAATCTTATAAATGTGGGTATACAATCTGCAGATGTAATAATGCTTGGAAGATATAGTGAAGAAGTTCTTGCGGCTTCTTCATTTGCAGGACAGATAAGTTTTATTATGAATCTGATATTTTTTGGATTAACTTCAGGAGCTTCTGTATTAACAGCTCAGTATTGGGGAAAAAAGGATGTAGTTACAATAGAAAACATAATAGGAATAGCTTTGAAAATATCATTGGCAGTTTCTTTTGTTTTCTTTGCAGGAGCGTTCTTTTTCCCGGAATTATTAATGAAGGCATTTACTAAAGAAACAGTTATAATTAATTACGGTGCAGATTATCTAAGAATAGTGAGCTTTTCTTATGTTTTGACAGCATTTTCAATGATTTACTTAAATATAATTAGGAGTGTTGAAAAAGTAATAATATCTTCGTTCGTTTATTTATCATCATTTTTACTCAATATTATATTAAATGCAATTCTAATATTTGGTTTGTTCTCGTTTCCACAAATGGGAATAAAAGGTGCGGCAATAGCTACACTTATTGCAAAAGTACTAGAGTTTGCAATTGTATTTGTGTATAATAAATTTTACAATGATACAATAACAATAAAATTTAAAAATATAATTAAAACTGATATGAGTTTGTTAAAAGACTTTACGACTTATTCGTTGCCAGTAGTTATTAATGAATTAGTGTGGGGTTCAGGAACTAGCGCGATTGTGGCAATAATAGGCCATCTAGGAAGTAGTGCTGCAGCCGCAAATTCGGTTGTTCAAGTAACAAGACAACTTTCGATGGTTATTTGTTTTGGAATAGCGAATGCGACAGCAATATTATTAGGTAAAACAATTGGAGAAAACAAGATAGAAAAAGCTAAAGAATATGGAAAAGATTTTGTAAAACTATCCTTTATTATGGGAATAGTAGGTGCTTTAGTAATTCTTATTATAAGACCAATAGCAATAACACAGATGAACCTTAGCGACCAAGCAAAAAATTATATGTCCTTTATGATGATAGTAATGTCATATTTTGTAATTACTCAGGCTATGAATACTACTTTTATCGTAGGTGTTTTTAGAGCAGGAGGAGATATAAAATTTGGATTATTAGTTGATTCACTAGCCCTTTGGGGAGTTTCGATTTTTTTGGGATTTATAGCAGCATTTGTATTAAAGCTAGACATAAAAGTAGTATATGCTATATTAGTTAGTGATGAGATTATAAAATTACCATTTGTATATAAAAGATATAAAACAAATGTATGGTTGAAAAATATAACTAGAAGTTAAAAATAATGCAAAAAGGTGGTAGTGTTTTGGAGAAAATTAACAGCGATATAAAAAGCAATAATTATGAGAACATATACTTACTTTACGGTGACGAAGAATACTTAAAAAGACAATATAAAAACAGACTTAAAGAAGCAATAATAGACAAAGATGATACACTCAATTTTTCTTATTTTGAAGGAAAGGATGCAAATTCAAAAGAAATAATTGAAAATTTGAAAACTATGCCATTTTTTAGTGATAGAAAGCTTATGATAATTAAGAACTCAGGTTTTTTTAAAAAAGCCAATGATGATTTTTTTGAATTTATAGATAATATCCCAGAGTATAATATAATAATTTTTCTAGAAACAGAAGTAGATAAGAGATCAAAAATATATAAAAAAGTTAAAACTAAAGGATATGAATGTGAATTTGTTGCACCTAATGAAGGGAAATTGGTTTCCTGGATAGCTACACTACTTAAAAAGGAAGGCAAAAAAATACTAGCTCAAAACGCAAGTTATTTAGTAAATATGGTAGGAAACAATATGGATATGTTGAATTTTGAAGTTGAAAAATTAATATCATATTCATTAGATAATGAAGAAATCACAAGGGAAATGATTGATGAGATTTGCTATTTCCAAGTTTCTGGCAAAATTTTTGACATGATAGAAGCATTTTCTAATAAGGAACAAAAAAAAGCCATTAATTTATATTATGATTTATTAGCAACTAAAGAGCCTCCACTAAAGATACTATCATTAATAATTCGACAACTTAATCTTATTTTACAACTAAAAGATTTGGAAAAAAGAAATAATAATTTAAAAGAAAGACAACAAATAATGGGGATTGCACCTTTTATTTATAATAAGATAGAAAGATATTCAAAGCAATTTGATATAACGAGTTTGAAAAAAGCGATTAATAAGTGTGTCGAAACAGAATTTGATATAAAAAGTGGAAGAATTAATGATGTGATAGGAGTTGAGTTGCTGATATTAGAATATTCTTCTTAGAAAAGATAATACAACAGACTATATATAGAATGGTTTTATAACAAAAAAAGAGACATAAAAATGTCTCTTTTTAATTTGTTAATTATGCAATCTTGTTAACTGCTTTAGTTAAGTTAGAAACTTTTCTAGAAGCTGTATTCTTGTGATAAACACCCTTTGAAGCGGCTTTGTTGATAGCAATAAGAGCATCGTAAAGAGCTGCTTTTGCTAATTCTTTATCGCCTGCAACAACTGCAGCGTCAACTTTTTTTACTAATGTTTTGATTTTTGATTTAACTGCTTTATTTCTAGCAGCCTTAGTTGCATTAACTAAGATTCTTTTCTTTGCTGATTTAATATTAGCCAAGATAATACCTCCGTATTTTACTTTACTTTAATTCCTTTGAGAGAGGAAGGAATTAACAAGTTGCCCGTTTGCATATAGACTTGTGCGGACAAAAATGCAAACTTCCTATGTATTTTAATAAAAATAAATATAAATGTCAATAGGATTAGTGATAAAATAGAAAT
>CAZIGN010000002.1:15786-83046 GCA_964538805.1 uncultured Lachnospiraceae bacterium | reverse complement strand
CATTTACTGATTATACATACAGTGTTCGTATTTGTCAAGCAATTTAGCATTATTTTGTTGCAGAAAAATTTACGGCTAAATTATTTGGCTAAACAATTTATTGTATTATTTCAAATATATAAGTCAAACTTGCTTAATGCAAAAGGTTAATTACTGTAGCCTTTGGTCTAGACATAGATTCTATAGAATATTTAATTCCTTGAGTCCCAAGCCCAGAAGATTTCACACCTAAAAATGGGAAATGATCAGGACCTCTTTCAGTTTTATTATTAATCTGAACGGTACCAACTTCTAATTTATTTGCTACATAGAAGGCATCATTAATATTATTAGTAAAAACTGCACTTTGTAGGCCATATTCTGACTCATTAGCAAGTTCTATAGCTTCATCTATACTCTTAACTCTAATCACTGGCAAAACTGGTCCAAATGGTTCTTCCCAGGCTAATCTCATGTCCTTTGTTACGTTGTCAAATAAAGTAGGATACACCAAGTTATCTACCCTGTTACCACCAAGCAGTAATGTCGCACCTTTTTCTTTGGCATCATCAATAAGTTCCATAACAAAGTCGGCTGCTTTTTGGTTTATAAGTGGAACTATATCAACATCATCATTTAATGGATTTCCTGTTTTTAATTTGTTCATTTTAGCTTTTATTTTTTCAATTAATGCATCAGCTACTGAATCCATTACAAGTATTCTCTTAACTGCTGTACATCTTTGACCCGAATAAGAGAACCCACCAGCTACTATATTGCCCGCAGTTAGTTCTAAGTCTGCATCTTCTAGTACTATAGCAGCATCTTTTCCACCTAATTCCATTAGTAAAGGCACCATTGATGTAATTTTTGAGATTCTTTCTCCAACAACAGTACTACCAGTAAAATTAATAAAATCAATGTCTTTTTTTGTTGTAATATAGTCGCCTATTTCGCTTCCTTTTCCTGTAACTGTATTTAATACTCCCGCAGGAAGTCCCGCTTTTTCAAATACTCTTGCTAAATAAAGACCAGATAAACTACCTTGTGTAGCAGGCTTTAAAATAACAGAATTTCCTGCCATTAATGCTGGAGCTATCTTTGACGCCGCTAGATTAATAGGATAATTAAAAGGTGATATAGCTAAAACCACACCTAGAGGCTCTCTTTTTACTATAGAAACCTTAGTAGTTTTATATCCTGGAAAACTATCTCCTGGAAGTGTCTCACCTGTCAAATTCTTTGCTGTATCTGCTGTAAACTTAACAAAATCAGCAGTTCTAACAACTTCAGAGTATGCACTTTTTTTATCTTTTCCTATTTCATTTATCATAAGATTTGATAATATCTCTGCTTCTTCCACAAGAATCTTAGCAGCATTATACATAATTACTGATCTTTGTTCTATAGTTGTTTGTTTCCATTCTCTAAATGCTTTTTTAGCGTTTATTACAACTTCATCAACTTCTTCTTTCGTCATAGCAGGAACTCTACCAACAATACTAAAATCTAGTGGAGAAATAATGTCTACAAACTCACCACTTTTACCCTTAACCCATTCTCCTCCAAACAAATTTTTATATTCATTATTAGAATCTTTAATTACATCAAACATATATGCCTCCTTTTTTATTCGTTATATTTTATTAAATGGCTAATTGTTTTTCCAATTCAAACTTACGATAAATATCACACCATCCTTTTTATGAATTATAAACCAAGTTAGCAATTTAATCAACTTCTTTAAATTTTTTTTATAATTATCTGACAATTAACCACTAATAATTTTAGGTATTAAAAAACACAGTCAAATAAAGTATTGTAAACTTATCTTTTGACTGTGTCTATATTATTTAACTAATGCTAGTGTTTCCTGAGCAATTTTTAATTCTTCGTTAGTTGGTATTATCATAACTTTTACCTTAGATTCAGGAGTAGATAATACTCTGTATTGTCCTCTTACTTGATTCTTAGAAGCATCAAATTCAAGTCCTAAATAACCAAAGTATGAGCAAACACCTTCTCTTACATAATGATCATTTTCACCAACGCCTGCTGTAAATACAATTGCATCTACACCATTCATAGCAGTTACATAGCTACCAATAGTTTTTGCTACTTTATAATTAAAAGCATCAAGAGCTAATTTAGCTTTTTGATCACCAGCATCCATTGCATCATTTAAGTCTCTAAAGTCACTTGAAAAGCCACTTAATGCTAATACACCAGATTCTTTGTTTAATACATCCATTATCTCATTTATTGTTTTATTTTCTTTGTTAGCAATAAATTGTACTATAGATGGATCTATATCACCACTTCTAGTTCCCATTATTAGACCTTCAAGTGGAGTTAATCCCATTGAAGTATCAACGCATTTTCCGTTAAGAACAGCTGATACGCTTGAACCATTACCTAAGTGACAAATAACTAATTTTGAATTGTTTATATCTAATTCCCCATAAACACAAGCTTCTTTTGAAACAAAAGAGTGGCTTGTTCCATGAAAACCATATCTTCTTACATTATATTTATCATAGTATCTTCTTGGGATAGCATACATATAAGCTTTTTCTGGCATAGTCTGGTGAAATGCTGTATCAAATACTGCGATTTGTGGAATATTTTCCATTATTGCTTCACAAGCTTCTATACCACTAAGGTTTGCAGGATTATGTAAAGGTCCTAATTCAAAACAATCTTTTATAACCTTTTTAACATCTTCATTTACAATCTTAGAATCACTATAGTATTTTCCAGCATGAACAACTCTATGTCCTACTGCGCTTATCTCATTAATATCAGCTATAACACCTGTTTCTTTATCAAGTAATGCGTCAATAACTAGTTTAACAGCAACAGTATGATCAGGCATTTCATGTAATGATTTCACCTTATCGTGTCCTTCTTTTTGATGAACTAATTGTGCTTTTTCAGTTCCTATTCTTTCGCAAATTCCTTTTGCTAATACTGACTCATCCTCCATGTTAAATAACTGATACTTAAGTGATGAACTACCACAGTTTAATACTAATATCTTCATTCTTTTCTCCTATTCTTTGTATAATTAATTCATTTGACATTGTACTGCTGTCATTGCAACTACACCTACAATGTCTGTTACCGAACAACCTCTTGAAAGATCGTTGATTGGTTTTGCTATACCCTGTGTCATTGGTCCAAAAGCCTGCGCCTTAGCTAGTCTTTCTACCAATTTATACCCAATATTACCCGCATCTAAATCAGGGAATATTAATACATTCGCTTTTCCCGCAACCTTACTATCTGATGCTTTTGATCTACCTATCTCCGGAATAATAGCTGCATCAAGTTGTAATTCACCGTCTATCTCAAATTGTGGTGACTCTTCTTTAGCGATTCTTGTTGCTTCTACAACCTTTGTTACATCATTATGCTTTGCACTTCCCATTGATGAATGAGAAAGCATTGCAACTTTAGCTTTTTTTCCCACTAGAAATTCAAAACTTTCTGCTGAAGATGCTGCAATAGCTGCTAATTCTTCTGCCGTTGGATTCTGATTTAAGCCACAGTCACCAAATAAAAATGTTCCATTGTCTCCTAATTCACAATCAGGAACTACCATTACAAAAAATGCTGAAACCAACTTTGTCCCTGGTTTTGTCTTTATGATTTGTAAAGAAGGTCTTAAAGTATTAGCTGTTGAATGGCAGGCACCAGAAACTACACCGTCTGCATCTTTTTGTTTTACCATCATACAAGCATAATACATGTAATCACTAAGAAGTATTTCTTTAGCTTCTTCCTTAGTCATACCTTTGCTTTTTCTTAGTTCTGCAAATTCCTCAATATATTCATCTGTTTTCTCGTTAGTAAACGGATTAATAATTGTTGCTTTACTTAGATCTAAATCGCTTCCAGTTTTTGCAATATCTTCTGGTTTACCAATGATATAAAGATCTACAAGGTCTTCTTTTAAAATTATCTGTGCCGCTTCTAGAACTCTTCTGTCCATTGACTCTGGAAGAATTATAGCTTTTTTATCTGCTTTTGCTCTAGTTTTAATTTCGTCAATAAATCCCATGTTTAATGACTCCTTTCAACATATATACTTCTTATAATTATAAATGATAATAATTTTACATACAAGCTTATTTTCTCAAATTAATGTTTATAATTCAATACAAAATCATAATTTTATGTTAAAATACTTAGAAGTTATATCAAATCAAGCAATTAAGGAAGGTTTCTTTATGATTACTGTAGGAATAATAGTTGAATATAATCCTTTACACGAGGGACATATTTATCATATAAAAAAAGCAAAGGAATTAACAAATGCAGATAGAGTTATTGCTATAATGAGCGGAAATTACGTACAAAGAGGCGTCCCTGCATTTTTAAATAAATCAATCAGAACAAAAGCTGCCATTTTTTCTGGTGTAGACCTAGTAATAGAATTACCTTTTCATTACTCTAGTTCAAGCGCTGAATTATTCGCTTTTGCAAGTGTTAAGTTGCTTCATGAATTAAGAATTGTAGATTATATAGTCTTTGGGAGCGAATGCGATGATATTAGTAGTTTGACTAATATTGCAAAAGTACTATTAGATGAACCAGTTGCATACTCTTTATTACTTAAATCATATTTGAAAAAAGGATTATCTTATCCCAAAGCTAGAATGAATGCATTTACAGATTATCTAGATAATCCCTATTATAAAGAAATATTAAGTCACCCTAATAATATTCTTGGTATCGAATATATAAAAGCATTGTTAAGTTTAAAAAGTAAAATCAAACCCCTAACCTTAGAACGAATTCATTCTTCTTATCACGATGAAAATATTTCAGAAAAAGGATATTTTTCAGCATCTTCCTTTAGAGCAAATTTAAATACTTTAGGGAATTTACCAGAGATTAAGACAAACATAAAAGATCAAAACAGTTTGTTGTTTAGCAACATTTTTAAAGATATATATAGTAAAGAATACAATAAAACTTTTCCTATAGTTGAAGATGACTTTTCTATTATTTTAGGCGAAAAGTTAATAAGCCATACTAAGGATTCTTTATCATCAATCTATGATATAGGTAATGATTTAGCTAACCGAATATATGAATCACGATATGAATTTAAGGACTATAAAAGTTTTTCAGAGCAATTAAAGACTAAAAACATTACACAAACTAATATTAATAGAGCTCTTATCCATATACTTCTTGATTTGACAAAAAAAGATATGCAAAATTATATAAAAAAGGGTACTATCCTTTATATTCGAGTTCTTGGTTTTAACAGTGATTCTAAAGACTTGCTATCACTTATTAGTAAAAACACATCACTTCCTTTAATTACAAAACCTATTACTTCTTTAGATACATTAAAAACTGCTCCAAAATCTATGTTACTTCAATCTATAAAAGCTGATGATATATATAGATTAGTTTCAATGAATAAATTCAAGAACATAATTAGCAATGAATATAATACATCTCTAGTAATAACAAGTACTGTTAAATAAAGCTTTTAAAAGTAAAATATTAAAAAACCTTTATACTTAGTCTGAAACACAAAGTATAAAAGTTTTGTTTTTAATTTTGGGTACTAATTCTTAAAGCTATGTATCGGAGCAGGTATTAAACCGCCTCTATTTACAAATGCCTCACAAGAAAAATTATTTACTGGCATAATTGGAGCATATCCTAAAAGACCTCCAAAATGAGCTATCTCGCCAACCTTCTTGCCAATAACTGGTATAAGTCTTACTGCTGTAGTCTTTTGATTAATCATTCCTATGGCAGCTTCATCTGCGATTATACCTGAAATTGTAGTAGCTTTTGTGTCACCTGGTATAGCTATCATATCTAGTCCTACTGAGCATACACAAGTCATCGCCTCAAGTTTTTCGAGAGTTAAAGCTCCAGCATTAACAGCATCAATCATACCCTGATCTTCACTTACTGGTATAAATGCTCCACTTAATCCACCAACATAAGAAGATGCCATAACTCCACCTTTTTTAACTTGATCATTAAGCATAGCTAGTGCAGCAGTTGTTCCAGGTGCTCCTACTCTTTCAAGACCCATTTCTTCAAGTATTTCTGCTATACTATCCCCAATTGCTGGAGTTGGGGCAAGCGAAAGATCAATTATACCAAATGGTATATTCAGTCTTCTTGATGCTTCTTTAGCAACTAATTGTCCCACTCTAGTAACTTTAAATGCAGTCTTTTTCAATGTTTCACAAAGTACTTCAAAGCTTTCGCCTCTTGCTTTTTCTATTGCTTTTTTAACAACACCAGGTCCACTAACTCCAACGTTTATTATTGCATCAGCTTCAGTAACACCGTGAAATGCTCCAGCCATAAACGGATTATCATCAGGTGCATTACAAAATACCACTAATTTAGCGCAACCAATAGAATCATCTTCTTTAGTTAATTCTGCTGTTTCAAGAATTGTTTCACCTAGCATCTTTACGGCATCCATATTAATACCTGTTTTAGTAGATCCTACATTTACCGAACTACAAACTCTTTCAGTAACCGATAATGCCTTAGGTATTGAAAGAATAAGATTCTTTTCTGCAGTAGTCATTCCTTTTGAAACTAAAGCTGAATATCCACCTATAAAATTTACACCGATTGTTTTAGCTGCTTTATCAAGTGTTTTAGCAATCTCAACAAAATCATCAGGTGTTTTACAAGCTGATGCACCAATTAGGGCTATAGGTGTTATTGAAACTCTCTTATTTACAATAGGAATCCCGAAATCTTTTTCAATTTCTTTTCCTGTTGAAACTAGATCTTTTGCAAGTGTTGTTATTTTATTGTAAATGTTTTCATTAAGCTTATTCAAATCAGAATCTATACAATCAAGTAAGCTTATTCCTAGGGTTATTGTTCTTACATCTAGATTTTCTTCTTGTATCATTTGATTTGTTTCAGTTACTTCAAATATATTTATCATGATAAACCATATCTGCTTTTATATTAAAAGCACCTTTCTACTTATATTCTGTGCATTGTGTTAAAGATATCTTCTTGCTGCATTCTTATTTGAACGCCGATTTCTTCTCCGATTTTTGAGATCTCATCAGTCAATTGCCCAGCCTTTTTGTCTGAATTATTAGTATCGACAACCATCATCATATTAAAATAATCCTGAACTATTGTTTGTGAAATATCTAAAATATTTACTTTGTTGTCAGCTAAATATGTACATACTTTTGCAATTATTCCTACTGTATCTTTTCCAACTACTGTAATTATAGTCTTTTTCATAATCAAACCTACTCTTATCGCAACTTTGCGACACTGCCAAAAGGCAGACCTTTCTTTTTATCTATTTAAAAATTGTTTAATAAACTTCATTTATTATATTTTATATCAAAGTTTTTTTCAATATGAATATTGTACTAAAATTCTACTGCTTTGCTTGGTGTTTCTCTACTTAATACTTTAATATTAAAGTCATCAGCTTTATATTTGTTATCTCCAAGAGTAATCTCTAGTCTTACACTTTCATAAGCAAGAGCAGCGTAATTGTTTTCTTTACTTAGATGACCAAGAAAAATATGCTTGATATTATCATGCAAGATTTCATTTAATAGTCTTCCAGACATTTCATTTGATAAATGCCCTAAATTACTAAGAATTCTTTGCTTTAGCTGATAAGGATAACTTCCTGTATGAAGCATATTAACATCATAATTTGCTTCTATTAATATTGCATCTAATCCTTTTAAATTACTGATTATATAATCATCGTAATAACCCATATCTGTTGCTACAGCAACTGAACTTTTATCTTTTGAAACCCTATATGCAACAGGGTTAGCTGCATCATGAGAAATACAAAAAGGTAATATTTCAAATCCATTAATATTAAAACTTTCATCAGGGGTTATTTCATTAAAAAGTGCTTCATCAATATCACCTACACTTTTGGTGTTTTTTATATTATTAATAGTGGCTCTAGTAGCATATATAGGTGTTTTATACTTCCTAGTAAAGACTCCCAGACCACAAATATGATCAGAATGCTCATGAGTCACCATTATTGCTTTAACCGATTCAGGACTTACATTGTTAAATTCTAAGCCTTCAACAATTCTTTTTTTACTTATTCCTGCATCTATTAGAATCGAAGCATTTTCATCTCCTATGCAGATAGAATTTCCACTACTTCCACTAGCTATACTAAACAATTTCATATTTTAAAGCCTTTCAAGTTTGATGTATCTTCATAATACTAATATTATTTTAATTCAGACAATATATCAAGAAGATATTCGTAAGTTTTATCTATTGAACTCATACTAACTTTTTCTTTTGTTGTATGTATATCGTAAGTATTTGGACCAAAAGAAACTATATCTATATCTTTAATTTTGTTTGAAAAAAACCCACATTCAAGTCCTGCATGAACCACTTCAATTACTGGTTTTTTACCAAACTTTTCGTTATAGATATCAGTTGCTTTTTCTCTTAAAAAAGAATCTTTTTTATATTCCCATTCAGGGTATTCAGATTTTTTTTCAAATTCTAATTCTGCTAACTCGGCTATTGATTTAATCTTTTTAACAATTAAATCTTTTCTACTTTTAACACTACTTCTTATTGAAGTTTTAATATATACCTCATTAGAATCTATGCTTACAACACCTATATTAGCAGATGTTTCAACTAAATCTTTTATATCCTGGCTCATATATAATACACCATACGGCAATATATTAATAGCTTGAATGATTTTTTTTAGAGTTTCTTTTTCAATAGCAATTTCACTAACAGTTTCTTTATTGCAATTAGTTGATATTCTTATATTTGGATCTGTAATATGATATTCATTTTTAATACATTTTTCAAAATTTTCGATTCTTTTTTCCAAATCTAATATATCTTCTTTTATAATTAAACACGCTTTTGAAAATGGTGTAATTACATTGTCTTTTGTTCCACCAATAAAAGTTTTTAACTCTATTGATGAATCTTCTAGAAGTATTTCTAATAACCTTGCCATCAAAACATTAGCATTGGCCTTATTTAAATGTATATCTATTCCTGAATGTCCACCTTTTAATCCTTGAATGGTTATTTCAAACAATTCTCCTTTTGTTTTATAAGTTTTTTTCTTGATATCTTTTTTTAACTTTATAGTTGCACCACCTGCACAACCAACACACAATACACCTTCTTCTTCTGAATCTAGATTTAATAAGTATTCACCAGATAGGTAGGAAGGGTTAAGATTTTTTGCTCCATCCATACCTGTTTCTTCATCTATTGTAAATACAACCTCTAAACTAGGATGATTAATTTGCTTATCTTCTAGAATTGCTAAAAACATAGCTACTGCAACACCATTGTCCGCACCTAAAGTGGTATTATTAGCTCTTATAAAATCACCTTCATAAATCAATTCAATTGGATCTTTAGAAAAATCATGTTCACTATTTATATCTTTTTCTGCAACCATATCTAAATGAGCTTGAAGAATTATTGTCTTTGAATTTTCATATCCAGAAGATGCGTTCTTATATACTACGACATTGCAATATTCATCTTTTATATATTTTAGCGAATTTTTTTCAGAAAAAGAAACAATATATTCACTAATTTTATCCATGTTTCCTGAGGCTCTAGGTATTTTTGAAATTTCTTCAAAATAATACTTTACTCTCTCGTTCATAAATTCTTAGTCCTTTCTATTTTGTAACATTACATACAAATAATAAAAATGCTTAAAAGTAGGCAAGTCATGCCTACTTTTATGTTATACATTTTTATAAATTTTCATCTAATTCTACTCTATAATCTTCTAAATCTTCATCTGAATTTAAATCAGCATTAGAATCTGACTCTATTCCAAAAAGGTCTTTATTTTCAATCCTCAACTCATCATGATTGTTTCTAATAACTTCTAAGCTACTATTTAAAGAATTGACAAACGCTTCATATTGTTGATTAACTTTATTTATAGTGTCAACTAAAATACTTTCCATGCTATAAAGCATATCGTCTGCGTAAGCTACCATACCAGATCTTAATCCATTAGCTTCATTAGTTGCTATATCAAGTATATCTCTTGCTTCATTATGAGCTCTTGTTATTTCTTCTGTTGCTCTTAAATTAGCTTGTTGCATAACTTCATGTTCACTAACTAATGCTTTTGTTTGTGCTGATGCTTCTTCTAATAAAATAGCTGCTTTTTTTTGAGCATCATTTAATATAGCATCCTTGTTATTAAGCATTTTTTGATATTTCTTAATTTCATCTGGTGTCTTTAGCCTAAGCTCTTCTAAGTATTCTTTTAACTCTTCTTTATTTACAACTATTTTAGTACTAGAAAGCTTTTTATAACTACAATTTTCTATATACTCTTCAAGTTCTGAAATGATTTGTTCTATTTGGCTCATATACATCCCTTCGCACATCACTAGTAGTGTCTGATCTAACTTTGATCAGTTATGCTTTTCCTTTCATTGTAATTTATTTTTTGGTGTATCATGTTTTCAACTTCTTTTGGTACAAATTTACTTATATCACCTTTAAATGCAGCAACTTCTTTTACTGTACTTGAGCTAAGATATGCAAATTCTAAACTTGTTGTAAAAAACACTGTATCTATATCTTTGTTCATTATTCTGTTTGTTTGAGACATTTGTAACTCATAATCAAAATCTGTTATGGCTCTTAAACCTCTTACTATAGTAGATGCTTTTTTTTGTTTTGCAAAATCAACTAACAAACCACTAAACGAGCAAACTTCTATGTTATCAATATCTTTAGTTACTTCTCTTAGCAAATCCACTCTTTCTTCTACTGTAAAAAGTGGTGTTTTTAGATCATTACACAAAACCCCTACAATAAGATGATCAACCATTTTAGCCGATCTATGAATTATATCTAAATGCCCATAAGTAACTGGATCAAAACTACCAGGATATATGGCTTTAATCATGGATTCACCTATGTTGTCGTTAGTTTAACAACTCTACTTAGTAGACCTTTCTTTTTAACATTGTAAGTAGCTATTAATTCAATTTATTATTTAACTTATTATTTAACGTATTATAATTCTTTATTAACTTCTTTTAAATTGAAAAAAATATGCATATTTGTTTTGTACTGTTTTACTTTTTTTATTTCAAAACCAATATTAGTTATATAGCTATAGTCCGTTTTTATCTTCGCTTCTAATATTATGGTTGTGTATTCGTCTATCAATGAAGAATTATATAACATTTCAATTACACTTTTTTCATAATCTTTTCCATATGGAGGATCAATAAATATTATGTCATATACTTCTTTTTCATTATCTAATCTAGAAAGTGCTAAAGCAACATCACTTTTAATTATTCTTGCTTTGTTATCAAATTTTGTAAACTTCAAATTTTCAGTAATGCATTCAATTGATTTATAACTATTGTCAATAAAAACTGCGTTACTAGCGCCTCTGCTTAACGCTTCTATTCCAATAGCGCCTGAACCTGCAAACAAGTCTAAAAACTTGCAATCTGGCAAATCACTGTTAATCATATTGAATAACGTTTCTTTAATTCTATCTGTTGTCGGTCTAGTATCTAGACCATCTACCGCTTTTAAAGGTAAACTTCTTGCAATTCCTGCTATTACTCTCATAAGATTCCATTCTATTATGTAAGCTATTTTATTTTTCTGACAAAATAGCTTACTTTTTATATTAGTTTTTTTTGTAAAAAAATGATTTAACTGACGAATAATTCAAATCTTTATACTGCATTATTTGTTCTGTGCTTCCAACAAACAAAAATGCATCTCTTCTTAAAGCGTTGTTAAATTTTTTGTAAATCTCGATTTTGGCTTCTTCGGTAAAATATATAAGTACATTTCTACATACGATCAAATCCAAATTCGTAGGGTAGTTATCCTTAAGCAGATTATGCTGTTTGAATTCAACACATCTTTTTATTTCATCATTTATTTGATAATTAGAATTACCAATAGGTGTAAAATACTTATCTTTAAATTCTTTAGGCAATCCATCAAGACTTTTCGCGTTATAAAGCCCTACTCTTGCTTTTTCTAACACTTGTTTATCTATATCTGTAGCAAGTATTCTTATTTTTGACAAAGGCATAAATTTTGATAGCAACATGACTAAAGAATATGGTTCATCACCAGTAGAACAAGCGGCACTCCATATTTTCAATGCATTTGGCGTTTCTTTTAAAAGGGTTGGTATTATATCTTTTTCTAAAACGGACCACTGTTCTGGATTACGCCAAAATTCCGAAACATTAATAGTTAGATAATTAACAAATTCTTCAAACAATGTAGCATTTGTTTTTATTTCCTGTATATAATCATCGTAACCTTTATATTTGTTTTTTGCAATTAACGAATCAATACGTCTTTTCATTTGTCTTTCTTTATAAGCATTAAGATCAATATGTGTTAAAGTAAAAACCTGTTTTTTAAATAACTCGTAATCCATACTCTTCCTCCAAAGTCTTCATAATCATTAAACAAAACTTATCTGAATATTTAATTATTTAATATTAGAAAAAATGCCTCTTACTCTTACAAGCGCCGCTAAATATTAGCGACGCTTATTATGTTATAGCTTATATTACTCTTCATAAGTACTATAGTACTGTAAAACTGTAGTATTATGAATCATCAGACTTAGTTATTCATTAACTTCTTCGTTGTTTTCTTGTGATTCTTCTTCATACATTTCTTCTGGTTCTAAAGCTTTCATACTAAGACTAATCTTTTTTTCTTCTTCGTTAAACTCTACAACTTCTGCTTCGATTTCTTGTGAAACACTTAAAACATCAGAAGGTTTTCCGATATGAGCTCTAGATATTTGTGATACATGTAGTAATGCATCAATTCCTGTTTCAAGTTCAACAAAAGCACCGAATTCAGTCATTCTTGCCACTTTTCCTTTTACAACGTTACCCACAGCATATTTTGTTGTAGCGTCTTTCCAAGGGTTAGTATCATCAAACTTAAGACTAAGTGCAATCTTTTCTCCTGAAATTTCTTTAATTAATACATTTAATGTTTGGCCAATAGTAAACACTTTTTTAGGGTGTTCAATTCTTCCCCAAGACATTTCAGAAATATGAAGTAATCCATCCATACCACCTAAGTCAATAAATGCACCAAAATCAGTTACATTTTTAACAACGCCTTCAACTACCATTCCTTCTTTAATTTTTTCTAAAAGAGCAGCTTTAGCAACTTGCTTACTTGCAACTAATAATTGTTTACGATCTCCAATTATTCTTCTTTTTTTAGGATTGAATTCTGTTAAAACAAATTCGATTTCTTGTCCGTTATATTTTGTTAGGTCTTTTTCATAAGAATCAGACACTAAGCTAGCTGGTATGAATACTTTTGTTTCATCAACAACAACACTTATACCACCTGTCAAAACTTGTGAAACTGTTGCTTTTAGAACTTGCTTGTTATTAAAAGCATCTTCTAGAATTTTACTTGATCTTTCAACTGCAAGTCTTTTGTATGATAGTAAAACTTGTCCCTCACCATCATTTACTCTTACAACTTTTGCTGTAAGGGTGTCTCCTACAGATACAAGAGTAGTTAAGTCTGCATTAGGCACGCTTGTGAATTCGTTTCTTGTTATAATTCCATCTGATTTGTAATCTATATTTAAGACAATTTCATCTTCTTTAACGCTGATTACTTTACCCTCTACAACTTCTCCTGTTCTTATTGTTTTAAATGAATCCTCTAACATTTGTTCAAAACTTAATTCTGACATTAGCTTGAACCTCCTCGATTATATTATTTGGGGTTGATGCCCCGGCTGTAATACCTATTGTTTTACAATTGCTTAAGTTACAACTTTCTAAATCTTTCGCAGTTTGTATAAAGCAGGTATTTTTACATTCTTTTTTTGATATTTCATAAAGTTTAGCAGTGTTTGAACTGTTCTTCCCACCTATTACAATCATTGCATCCACTTTTCTTGCCAAATCTAATGTTTCTGTTTGTCTTTCGTTTGTGGCATTGCAAATCGTATTTACAACGACTATATCATAACCTTTTTTTGACATAATTTCAACCAAATATTGAAATTTATTGTAATTAAATGTAGTTTGAGACACAATACACAACTTTTCGCCGTTTAAGACACTCATTTTATTGATGTCCTCTTCGTCTTTTATTACTATTGGTTCGTTTAAGCACCATCCAACTATCCCTTCTATTTCGGGATGTAATTTGTCTCCAACTATTATTATTTTCATACCTTGTTTACTTTTTTCTTCTACTGTTCTATGAATTTTTTTGACAAATGGACAGGTCGCATCTACTAATTCTAAATGATTTTCTTCGATGATATCATATATTTTTTTTGATACACCGTGAGATCTGATAACTACAACAGCATCTTTTATTTTTTTTAATTGGTCTTCATTTTCTATTACGTCAACACCTTTTTTGACCAGATCTAAAACCACCGATTCATTGTGTATTATTTGACCATAAGTATATATTTTTTTGTCATATTCATTTATAGAATCATAAACTTTATCTACTGCCTTTTTAACTCCAAAGCAAAATCCGGCAGATTTAGCTACTAATATATCCAAAACTTTTCACTCAAATGCTTTATGCATCACCTTTCAAATTAGTTGCAAGATTAATTATTGCATTTATAACTTCATCAATTGTCATATCTGAACTATCTACAAGGATAGCATCTTTAGCCTTTTTCAACGGTGCTATCTTTCTATTCATATCTCTATTGTCTCTGTTTATTATTTCTTCTTCTATTAATTTCTCGTCACAAGAAACACCTTTACTAGTTAGTTCAAGAAAACGCCTATGTGCTCTTACTTTCGAACTTGCTGTCAAAAAAATCTTCAGATCAGCATTTGGCAAAATATTAGTACCAATATCTCTTCCATCCATTATAACATTGTTAGTGTTTGCTAAGTCTCTTTGTAAATTAAGCAAATGTTCTCTTACGCTTTTATAAGCAGATATTACAGATGCAGTTATACCAACCTGTTCTTGCCTTATTTTATCTGTAACATCAACATTATCAAGAAATATAAGTTGTTTCTCGTCTTTGTAACTTATTGTAACTATAGTTTTTTGACACTCGTTCGATACTAAAGTTTCATTGTTTACATCTAAATTATGTTCTAAACAATAATAAGCAATTGCTCTATACATAGCTCCTGTATCAACATATATATAATTAAGTCTTTTAGCACATTGTTTAGCTATTGTACTCTTACCCGCACCTGCTGGACCATCTATTGCAATATTAATCATATTTTTCTCCATTCTAATTTATCAAACGCTTATTCCTGCTAAATATCCTGTCGACCAAGCAACTTGAAGATTATATCCTCCTGTTAGAGCATCGATATCTAGCAATTCACCTATAACAAACAGTCCCGAAACTATCTTCGATTCCATATTTGCAGGATTTATTTCGTTAACATTTATCCCACCTTTAGTTATAATCGCTTCGTTAAAACCTCTGGTTTTTGATATTGTAAAAGAAAAATTTTTGATAGTTTCTATTAATTGTCTTCTTTCTTCTTTTGTGATTTCATTTACTTTTTTATTAGGATTGATCTCTGATCTTTCAATCACTATAGGGATTAGTTTTTTGGGCAAAAGTTTATCTAGAGAATTCTTATAATCTTTATTTGTTAATTCTGAAAAATCTCTAAGAATTCTATCATCTAATTGTTTTTCAGTAAGAGCAGGTTTTAAGTCGATTGATAATTTTACCAAATTACCTTTTGCTAAGTCCTTTGTTATATAACTACTACCACTTAATAAAGCTGGACCACTTACACCAAAATGAGTAAAAAGCATCTCACCAAACTCTTTATATACAACTTTTTTCCCTATAATCAAACTTGCTTCAATGTTTTTAAGCGACAAACCTTGTAACTGTTTTATGTTATCTTCTTTTACTTCTAAAGGAACTAGAGCAGGGTAAATGTCATTTATCGTATGTCCTAGATCTTTTAATAGTTTGTAACCATCTCCATTAGAACCAGTAGTTTGATAAGAATTTCCGCCCGTTGCAACTATAATTTTATCCGCTTTGATAGTATTTTTATTATCTAATGTTACGCTTTGCACTTTTTTTTCTTTGTCAGAAATATTTATTCTTTCAACCTTTGTTTTCAAAACCAAGTTAATGCTAAGTCTTTTTAACTCATTAGATAAAAAAGAAATAACATCTGAAGATTTGTCAGATACAGGAAATACTCTGTTTCCTCTTTCAACCTTTGTTCTTAAACCTAGTTCTTCAAAAAAATCAATCACTTGATCGTTAGTGAAAGTGTAAAATGCACTGTATAAAAACTTCTTATTTGTAACTATGTTTGAAAAGATATTATCTAAATCTGAGGCATTTGTGATGTTACATCTGCCCTTTCCTGTTATAAATAATTTTTTTCCTATTTTTTCATTCTTTTCTATTATTGTTACATTATTATCACTGTTTTTTGCGGCTTGTATTGCAGCCATTAAGCCTGCAGGACCAGCTCCTATTACTATAACTTCATTTTTCATTATTATTTGATCCATTCTAGGTATTTGCAACTTTAAATGATGCAATTTGATATTAATAATTCATTATATCATTTTTTATCTTTTTTGTGTAGATTATTAAAAATAAAAGTATCGCTTTAAAAAGCAACACTTTTATTAACTCTTCTATTTTTTTGATTTTATACTGGATAGGCTTTGGTTTTATTGTCTGCTAGAGTAATATCGATTTTATTTTCCTGGGCATTTCTATATTTAAAATACTCTACTGCAACTTTAGGAAAAAGCGCATAGGTTAATACATCCTCTTCTTGTTGTTTCCATTCGGCCATCTCTTCTTCTAATCTTTCTAATTGAGGTGGTATTAAGTCCGCTGGTCTAATTGTTATAACTTCTTGATCTCCAATAACTTTTCTTCTTATAGTTTCATCCATTGGCATAACCGTTTGTCCATATTCACCTTTAAACATAGCTTTTGTCTCATTCGTAACCATTTTGTAAGGTTCTTTTGCTAATACATTTAAAACTGCTTGTGTCCCTACAATTTGTGATGAAGGAGTAACTAGCGGTGGCTCACCTAATGCTTTTCTTACTCTAGGTATTTCATTTAATACATCGTAAAATTTATCTTCGGCTTTTTGTTCTTTTAATTGTGAAACCATATTCGATAGCATTCCACCTGGAACTTGATATAATAATGTCTTTATATCAACGCCCATTACTTTTTGATTTAAAATCCCTGCATCTATTGCATTGTCTTTAATTGGTCTAAAATAATCAGCAATCTCTGCTAGTAGTGTTTGATCATAACCAGAATCATACTCAGTATTTTTAAAAGTTTCAACCATAACTTCTGTCGCTGGCTGACTTGTTCCCATTGAAAAAGGAGATATCGCAGTATCTATGATATCGCAACCTGCTTCTACTGCTTTTAGATAAGACATAGCGGCAACTCCTGAAGTGTAATGCGTGTGAACTTGAATGTCAAGACCTACGTTTTCCTTTAAAGCTTTTACTAATTCACTTGCATTATAAGGTAACAAAAGACCCGACATATCTTTTATACAAATAGAGTCTGCTCCAATTTCTTCTAGTCTTTTAGCTGTTTTTACCCAATAGTCGATTGTATATGCATCACCAATAGTATAAGCTAGCGCAACTTGGGCATGAGCATTTGTTTTTTTTGTTGTGGCAACTGAAAATTCTAAATTTCTAACGTCATTTAGACAATCAAAAATTCTAATTATATCTATTCCGTTATAAATTGATTTTTGAATAAAATACTCTACAACATCATCAGCATAATGCTTGTAACCAAGTAAATTTTGACCTCTTAATAGCATTTGTAATTTGGTATTTTTAAAAGCATTTCTAAGTTTTCTCAATCTTACCCAAGGATCTTCTTTTAAAAATCTAAGAGAAGCGTCAAAGGTTGCGCCACCCCAACACTCTACCGAATGATAACCAACACTATCCATTTTTTCAATTATAGGTAACATATCTTCAGTTTTCATTCTTGTGGCAATTAATGATTGATGTGCATCTCTTAAAACTGTCTCAGTTATTTTAATTGGTTTTTTTTGTATCATATCTATCCTCCATTCATATATTTTTTAATATATTCCAAATATTGCCATAAATGTACCTGCTGCAACTGCTGTCCCTATTACCCCAGCAACGTTTGGTCCCATTGCATGCATTAATAAAAAGTTTGTTGGGTCTTCTTGTGCACCGACTTTTTGAGACACTCTAGCTGCCATAGGCACCGCAGAAACTCCAGCCGAGCCTATAAGTGGATTGATTTTTCCACCTGATAATTTACACATTATCTTTCCAAATACAACCCCAGCTGCAGTTCCAAAAGCGAACGCTACTAATCCTAATACTACAATCTTAAGCGTATTTAGATTTAGAAAAGCTTCTGCACTCGTTGTTGCGCCAACACTTATACCTAACAAAATAACAACTATATACATGAGTGCATTTGATGCGGTTTCTGCTAGTTGCTTTGTAACTCCACATTCTTTAAATAGGTTACCAAGCATTAGCATTCCAACTAATGGTGCTGTTGATGGAAGTATTGAGACAACAATAATTGTAACAACTATAGGAAAAAGTATCTTTTCAAGTTTGCTTACAGGTCTTAATTGTTCCATCTTTATTCTTCTTTCTTTTTTTGTTGTTAATAGCTTCATTATAGGTGGTTGTATTATAGGAACTAATGACATGTAAGAATAAGCCGCCACCGCTATTGGTCCCATGAGAGAGGTCTGACCTAATTTACCAGCAAGAAATATTGATGTAGGTCCGTCTGCACCACCAATAATAGATATTGCTGCTGCTGCTTTATCATTAAATCCTAAAAAGATCGCTAAAAAGTATGCACTGTATATTCCTATTTGAGCCGCTGCTCCTAATAAGAAACTTTTTGGATTCGCAATAAGTGGACCAAAATCAGTCATTGAACCAACACCCAAAAACACTAAAGATGGCAATATACTCCATTCATCTAAAAGATAAAAATAATGCAACAAACCACCTACACCAGTTGCGGAATCTTCAGGTTTCATCATAATTGCAGGGAATATATTAACAAGAAGCATACCAAACGCAATAGGTACTAAAAGTAGTGGTTCGTATTCTTTTCTAATTGCTAAATAAAGGAAAACACACGCAACTACAATCATTACATAATTGCCTAATTGAAGGCTAAAAGGCGCACTTTGGTGTATGAGATTTCCTAATGTATCTAAAATGTAATCCATCTTAAACCTCTTTCTTTTATATGTTATATTAATTCAATTTAACTAATGTAGCTCCTGTTTCAACAACCATTCCTTCATTTACAGGTACACTAACTACAATTCCATCTTCTGGTGCAACTACTTCATTTTCCATTTTCATTGCTTCAAGCATTAATACCACTTCACCTTTTTTAACTTTTTGTCCTTCTTTTACTCTAACAGAAAGAATCTTTCCTGGCATTGGAGCACTAATAGTTATATTTGATGAAACCTCACTGATTCTATTAATATTTTCATTCAAAACTGGTGGAGCATTAAACAAAGGAACTGTTTGTGGCATTTCATTGCTTTTTGAAACTTCTTCTACTAAAACATCATACATTGTTCCATTAACTGTTATTCTATAATTTTTCATTTTATTACCCATGCCTATATCAAGACTTTAGATACAAACATAATTTCCTCTCTTATTATTATTGATTTTTCTTTAGAACTTACAATATATCAAGCTATTATTTATTTCAAATAAATCATCTGACTTTTTGATTTACTTTTCTTATTGATCTTACTATAAATTCATCCGTTTCTCCTGTCACTTCACTAAACTCTTTAATTGCCGCTGTAATAACTGCAATCAACTCAAGTTCTTTGTAAATATCTTTTTGATTTAATTCTATGCTATTATCATTCACACTTACATCTGTTTTATTCAATAAGAGTTTGTCAGCATCAATTTTAATAGTTTTAGCAATTTTTTTATCTTCGAAATATTTTGTGATTCTTGGTATATATTTAAATAATGATATTAAGTAAGCTATTATAATTAATACAATAAACACGCTACTTACTCCTATGAATGTATTAAGCGCTGCATCTTTCATTTTAACTGCTAATGTTTTATCTTTACCATCAGCTAGTTCGTAGCTTCCTTCTATTATGATCAAATTTCCTTCTATCTCAGCAAATTTAAAATCAACTTTGACAAAAGATTTATCAAACTGAAATTTTGTTGTTGTATTAACATAATCACCTTCTATGTTATATTCTATTTCTGAAAAATTTTTATATTCTCCTATTATATCTTTAAGGTTATAAAAACTTTCTATTATCTCTTGCAAGCTACCAACCTTATTATCTATCATATATTCTAATTCATACTCTTTTTTTTCAGAAAGTGTTTTTGTAAAATCAATTATATGCTCTTTTATATCTTCTTTTTTATAGCCTTTAAAAAAGTCATCATCATTAGCATAAACATTTGTTATCATCAAAAAACACAAAAGCAAGGTTTGTACTATTAAAAAAATTCTTTTTTTCACTTTTATACCTATGCTTATCAAATTAAAAATTTTGATATCACCCTTTTTAGTTGAAAGAAAGGGCCTGCATATCTTCCTTTCTTTTTAATTTCTTCCAACCACTATAATTTTATATAGTTCCATGTTTTTTATCAGGTCTGTCTTCTTTTTTAGTAAATAACATCTCAAAAGCTGCTATTAAATACTTTCTTGTATCTTCTGGCTTAATAATAGAATCAATATATCCTCTTCTTGCTGCAGATATTGCACTAGATTGCAATTCTTCATACACTTTTGCTTTTTCATTAATAAAATTAACTTGATCTTTCTCATCGATTATTTCATCTTGATAAATTATTTTTACAGCTTGCTTAGGTTCCATCATTCCTATCAATGCGCCTTCCCATGCATAAACAACATCTGCTCCTATTGATTTAGAGTTCATAGCTATTGAAGCGCTTCCATAAGCATATTTTAATACTAGATTTACTTTAGGTACTGTAGCATTTGAAAAAGCATATATCATCTTTGCGGTTGTTTTAGCTATTCTTTTTTCATCTGATAGAGTAGCTAAAAAACCTGTTATATTAGTGAATGTTACAATTGGTATATTAAAGCTATCACAAAAATTAACAAAATCTGCTGCCTTTGAACTTCCTTTATACGACAATGTATCTTTTCTATTTGCAACTGTTCCAACAGTCATGCCATTTAGCCTTAAAAATCCAACACATATATCTTTACTATATTCTTTTTTAAGTTCTAAAAAATAATTGTCATCTGAAACCATACTAATAAGCTTTGTAATATCAGTAACAAGAGTTTCTATACCTTGAGTTTTTCTATTCAAACTATCGTTACATTCATCATATGAAGCATCATCTTCATTATTAGAAGGTAATATTGTAATTAATTCTCTTATCTTATCAATAACTTCTTTAGTATTTCCTATAAAATCTACATTTCCAACATATTCTTCTTGAAAACTAGCAGATGCTGTATTACATTTTGACAAAGAGTTACTATCTAGTGTATTAGGTGAATTAACATATAATTTACTCTCGTTTTCCATTAGACAAAAATCTGATAAAGTTGGCATAATTGCTAAACCACCACCACAATTACCAAATATTGCTGTAATTTGCGGTATCACTCCTGATGCTAAACTTTGTTTTGAATATATTTCACCAAAGGCATACAAAGCATCTGTTGCTTCTTGCAGTCTTATACCTGCACAATCTATAAGTCCTATTACAGGCGCACCCATCTTCATAGCTAATGAATAAATGTTTTTAATCTTTTTGCCATGCATCTCTCCAATTGTACCATTTAAAACTGACACGTCTTGACTATATACATAGACTAAGTTTCCTTGTATTATTCCATAACCCGTTATAACTCCATCATTAGGATTATTAACATTACCTAGATTAAAATCTGTACTTCTTGCTGTTACAAGCTCACCTATTTCTACAAAGCTATTATTGTCTAAAAGTTCATCAATTCTTTTTTTAGCAAGACTTGTTGACATGTAACTCATTTGTGCCTCCATTTCTGTACATTTGTACATGAATCTATAAAAATATTTTATTAAAAATATTACAATCCAAAATCAATATCAAATCTAATTGTAATATAATTTGACTATAACTTCAAGGTTGAAATTGATTATTTTATACATTTTTTACAAAAAAGCGCCGCCAAGAATAATTCTTTTGCGACGCTTTTGTCTTAATTATTTTATTTAATTAGCAACTACTATGTTATAGATTCTTCCTTTTACATAGATTTCTTTAATGATTTTTTTATCTTTTAAATTCTCTTTTATGTAATCTGTTGCAAATACTATTTCCTTAACCTCTTCTTGTGTTGCATCTTTAGAAACTGTTACTGTTAGTCTTAGTTTACCGTTAAACTGAACTGCAATTTCTATATTGCTTTCAATAGTTTTTTCTTCTATATATTCTGGCCAAATACCATTATACAAATTACCAACGTATCCACAATTTTCCCAAAGTTCTTCCGTTATATGTGGTGCTACAGGATTTAATAATTGCAAAAGAGTTTTAAATTCACCTTTAGTTACTTTTGACAATTTGTACATATCATTTATAAGAGCCATCATTGCCGCAATAGCTGTATTGAATTTTAAAGACTCATAGTCATTTGTAACTTTTTTAATTGTTTGATGCATTTTTATTTCTAACTCTTTTGAATATGTTTCTTCTTCAGTTAAAAATTCTTGAAGTTTCCATACTCTATCTAAGAATCTTCTACATCCTTTTACTCCTTCGTTTGACCAAGAAGCACTAAGATCAAATGCTCCTATAAACATTTCATATGTTCTAAGTGTATCTGCACCAAATTCGTTTACAATATCATCAGGATTTACTACGTTTCCTCTTGATTTTGACATCTTTTCGCCATTTTCTCCAAGAATCATTCCATGTGATGTTCTTTTTTGATATGGTTCACTAGTGCTTACAAAGCCTAAATCAAATAATACTTTATGCCAGAATCTTGAATATAATAAATGAAGTGTAGTATGCTCCATTCCTCCATTATACCAATCTACAGGTAGCCAGTAATCTAATTCTTCTTTACTAGCAAACTCATTTTCATTGTTTGGATCTATATATCTTAAATAATACCAAGATGAGCCTGCCCATTGTGGCATTGTATCTGTTTCTCTTTTTGCCGGACCATGACAGTGCGGACAAGTTGTATTAACCCATTCACTCATCGCCGCAAGTGGTGATTCGCCATTATCTGTAGGCATATAGCTTTCAACTTCTGGCAACATTAATGGTAAGTCTGATTCCTCTAAAGGAACAAAACCACATTTTTCACAGTGAACGAGTGGTATTGGTTCTCCCCAGTATCTTTGTCTTGAAAATACCCAGTCTCTTAATTTATAGTTTGTTTTCTCTTTTCCTATGTTATTAGAAACCAAAAACTCTGTAATTTTTTCTTTGGCTTTTGAAACTTCTAGGCCATTTAAAAAATCAGAATTAATCATAATTCCTGTTTGTGTATTCGTAAATGCTTCGTTTGTTATGTCTCCACCTGCAACTACTTCTATTATAGATAAATTGAATTTTTTAGCAAATTCATAGTCTCTTTCATCATGTGCTGGCACAGCCATAATAGCTCCTGTACCATAACTCATCAAAACATAATCAGAAACCCAAATTGGAATTTCTTTGTTATTTACTGGATTAATTGCAGTCAATCCATTAATTACAACACCGGTTTTTTCTTTAACTAATTCAGTTCTTTCAAAGTCTGATTTTTTAGATGCAGTTTCTCTATATTCTATAAGCTCATCGTAGTTTGATATTTGATCTTTATATTTTTCTATTATTGGGTGTTCTGGCGAAACAACCATATAAGTAGCACCAAATAAAGTATCTGGTCTAGTTGTAAAAACTCTCAACACTTCATCTTTGTTTTGAATTTTAAAATCCACTTCAGCTCCAGTAGATTTACCTATCCAATTTATTTGTGATGTTTTTACTCTGTCGATATAATCAACTTTATCCAAGTCTTGTATTAGTTTTTCAGCATACTCAGTTATTTTTAACATCCATTGGCTTTTTACTTTTCTAACTACTTCTGATCCACAACGTTCACAAGTACCACCTACAACTTCTTCATTAGCTAAGCCAACTTTACAAGAAGTACACCAATTTATTGGCATTTCACTTTTATATGCCAAGCCTTTTTTAAATAATTGCAAAAATATCCACTGAGTCCATTTATAATATCTTGGATCTGTTGTGTTAATTTCTCTACTCCAATCAAAAGAATATCCAAGGTTTTGAAGTTGCTTTTTAAAATTTTCAACATTATTTTTTGTGACAATTTTAGGATGTATTTTGTTTTTTATTGCATAGTTTTCTGTCGGTAAACCAAAAGCATCCCATCCCATTGGATATAAAACATTATAACCTTGCATTTTTCTTTTTCTAGCAACTATATCAAGCGCTGTATATGGCCTTGGATGACCTACGTGTAGACCTTGTCCTGACGGATATGGAAATTCCACCAAAGCATAAAACTTTGGTTTGGTTTTATCAAGACCAACTTTAAAAGCTTCTACCTCATCCCATTTATTTTGCCATTTCTTTTCAAGTTTCTGGGCATTATAACTTATCATTGTTCTTCCTCCTAGTATCTATACATCTAATTTTAATTGTATTTCTTCCTCTGCTTCTTGTTTGAAATCTTCTACCTTATCTATTTTAATTTCTGGTAAATCTTCTACTGAATTAATTCCAAACTTTCTAAGAAAATCTTCAGTAGTACCAAATAAAAGCGGCCTGCCTGGTGCATCTAATCTTCCTGTATCTACAACTAATCCATACTCCATTAGTTTGTTTACAGCATGATCACACTTAACACCTCTGATTTTTTCCATCTCTGTTTTAGTGATTGGTTGTTTGTATGCAATTATTGAAAGTGTTTCTAACAAAACATCTGTCAAAACATGCTTTTTAGGTTGGTTGGCAATTCTAATCAAATATTCATACATAGAATTTTTAGTACACATTTGAAATGATTTTTCTAGTTCTATGATATTTATCCCTCTAGATTCACTTTTATACTTATCCATCATATTATGAATTATTCTAATTGTGGTATCTTCATCATGACCTATGGCATATGAAATTTTTTCAATCTCTACAGATTCACCCATTGTAAAAAGAATTGCCTCTATCGCCGCTTCTGCTTTTTGTATTTCAATTGCTTCCATAATAATTTCTGTATGATACTGCCTTGTAAATAATTTAAAGGCAGTCCTTTCTAATGTTTTGATTTTCTTATATCGTTTTATACTTCATTGTTTTCTAGCAACTTAAATCGAAGTCTCAACAAGTATGTCTCCAAATATATTTTCTTGTATTATACTTAAAGTACCTGTCTTCATTAGTTCTAATATTGCTAGAAATGTTACTATAATATGCATTTTGCTTTTTTGAACCTCTAGTAATTTTCTAAAACTAAATCTTCGTTCATTTCTAGCATATTCTAATACATAAGATATTTTATCTTCTAAGTTGACTTCTTCTTTTTCTATTTGTCCAAATTTACTTCTTAATGGATCGATTTTATCTTTTTGCTTTTTAATAACAAAATCAAAAACCTCTCTTAATTTATCTAGCGTTATACCGTTTAATAACTTGTCTAAATCTACTGGCTGCTCATACTTAGATACTTCTTCTGGTATTTCTTGTTTTCTAAATAATATTCTACTTGCTTCTATTTGCCTATCTTTTAATTCATAAGACATATATTTATACATCTTATATTCAAGGAGTTTTGCAACTAATTCTTCTCTAGGATCTTCTATTTGACCATCTTCTTTTACAACTTTAGGAAGGAGCATCTTTGATTTTATATCTAGCAAAGTGGCTGCCATAACTAAAAATTCACTTAAAAGATCGAGTTTTTCGCCTTTTAAGTCATTTACATAATCCATATATTGCTCTGTTATTTCTACTATTGGAATATCATAAATATTAACCTTATTTTTATCAATAAGATGTAACAAAAGATCAAGTGGACCTTCAAAAGCAGTAAGCTTAATCGAAATAGCCATGTTAGTCTCCGTTTCTAAATACTTTTAATCCTTAGATATTCTACCACAAACGTATTTAAACCACAACATCTTGTATTATTGTATTTAATTAATTCGACTTTTTATTGTTATTACATTTAATTCTGGTTTATTAAATAATCTGAATTTAAGTGTGTGAGTTCCTAGTCCTGAACTTAAAAGCATGATTGATTTATTATTAGTATAAACACCTCTATCAAACCTTGGAAACAACTGATAATCCGGTGATATGAGTCCTCCTAGAAGTGGAAGTCTAATCATTCCTCCATGAATATGCCCTGATAATATTAAATCGGGGTTGATTTTTGTATATGAATAAAAATACTTAGGATGATGTGTCATTAATATATTATAAAAACTTTCATCTAATTCTTTAAATGTTTCCTTTAAAAGATTAGGCTCAAGTACTGTTCTAGTATGTTCTTTATAATAATTCAAATCTAATTCTAAACCATACAATCTTACATATTCGTTTAATGAGACACCTTCATTTTGAACCATAATAACTTTAATATTGTCAAGCTCCGTTTTAAAACTTTCGTAGAACTCTCCATATCTATCTTCATACTCTAATGCCCTTGTTTCGTGATTTCCATAAGTATAATAAACCTTGTGTTTTTTTGAAAGTTCTTTTAATAAATCTATTGCGTTATCATAACAAGGTGAAGTTTTTACAGATATCAAGTCTCCACCAACAAGAATTGCATCTGGGTTAATTTCATTTATTTTTTTTATCAGCCTTTTGTTTTTTTTTCCAAATTTACAATCATGTAAGTCAGAAACAAAAATGTATTTAAATTCTTCATTAAAATCTGTATTCCTTTTTGCAAACTTATCTGTAAAAAAATTGGTATACGTAATTTTAAAATGTCTATTTTCCCACATTATTCTCAATAAAAACACAAGTAAAACAAAAAGTATAATTATTGGTATATACATTATTGTTCTCCTTCTACTACTACATCGATTTTGTCTTCAGGTATGGTTCCGTTTCCATCATCAGTAGAAAAATACAGATATTCCGTTGTTGTTAATAAAGGAGTAGATTTCCACATTTGTTTTACAATAAAAGAATCAAGACCTGCAATGTCTTCATAATAAATTTTTAGCGTTTGAGTATCTATAAACTCTGTTTCATATTTTTCATCATTAACAAAAACAACACTAAATTCAGTAAAATTTTCTCCGTTAACTAAAACATAGCCTTTTTGTATATCATGTTTAACATCTGTAATTTCAACTTCTTTTAATCCCATTTTAAGTTCTGTAGAAACATATGGATTTATTCCATCATAAACAAGTAAATCTCCATATAATATATCATATTCTAAAACCTTTAATGCACTTGTATATTCTGGGTCTTTTTTAAAAGTTTGGTGAAATTTATTAATTACCCCACTTTGTATGTTTAAACTTTCTAATATTTTTGAAGATAATTGAAAGGCTTCAATGTCTTCATCTTTCATTTTTAGGTCAAAATTATTCCAAACAACATACTCAGTTTGATATAAACTTATTCCATCTAGTTCCTCTTCTGATAAATTAAGGCTTGGAAGATGATCTCCATACATAACTAATATTGTTTTTTCATCTCTTTTACTAAGTTCATCTGTTAGTTCTTTTATAAACATATCCATTTCATGAAGCATATTAGTATAGTATTCAAGCATCGCTAATCTATCTTCTGCAAAATTACCTGTAACTTCAATGTATTTGTTTTCTAATTCTATATTAACTGGATAGCTGCCATGACCTTGAGTGGAAATTGTATATATAAAATCTTTTGTATCTGTATGATCTAAAACTTTTTTGATTTCGTTAGTTAAAACTTTGTCTTTTGCCCATCCCATAGGAGTATATTCAATATTATTCATAAATTCAATTGAAATATAATTATCATATCCAAGTTGAGAAAATATCTGGTTTCTTGAGTAAAACAATCCTGTATTGTTATGCATTGCGTGTGTTTTGTAACCATGTTCTTTTAAATTGTAACTAATGCTTTCACAGTTTTTTGACTTTAATATGGTTTTAAAAGGAAATTCACCCGGACCAAAATCATCAAGATTCATTCCTGTCATTATTTCAAATTCGGTGTTAGCTGTACCAAAACCTACGTTGTGAACACTAAAAAGTCCAGAAGGAAACTCTTTTTTAAATTTATTAAAATTTGGGAGTGGTTCCTTTGAAAACTCCAAGCCTTTTATATAATTCACATCTAGAAAAGTTTCTAATTGTAGAAATATTATATTAGGTAATTCTCCCTTAACTTCTTTGTTTTTAACTGCATTTAGTTTTGTTTTAATGTTTTCAATAGTATAAGATGAATAATTATCTGGCTCTTCAATACCACGATTAACTACTGAATTTGAAAAACAATATATGAAACCATAATCTTCAAAAGCTATTACAAGATTTGGAAATTCTTTAGTTAAAACGCCTTTTTCATTTCCTAAATTTAATACAAATAAATTACCTATGCTTATAACAAATATTACTACTATGTTTCTAAAATAATTTATCTTTTTGTCGTATATAGGAACTTTTTTCCAAATATATACTAATACTGCAATTAAAAAAGAAGTACCTGCTATTGCTATTACGATTGAAATAAATGAAACATACTGATTTATTACTCCTATAGCTGAATCGATATTAAAAAAATCAACAAAGGTAAACGGTGTTGTTCTGTTTGAAGTAACCAAATAATTAGTAAAGCCTAAAAAAAGCCAAGCTACATTAACTATAACTATTCCAGCAATTCTTT
The DNA here is from genome assembly GCA_964538805.1 of uncultured Lachnospiraceae bacterium. GTDB lineage: Bacteria > Bacillota > Clostridia > Lachnospirales > Lachnospiraceae > CAZIGN01. The sequence goes on along the minus strand of CAZIGN010000002.1, from coordinate 54,111 downwards.
TTTTCATCAAGAGTGTAAAACTTAATGTAAGCATAAGTATTAATACATTTGATAAAAAAGCGATCGGATTATCTTTTATAAATGAAAATGCTTCTAAAAATGATTTTCTTGATAAAACCTCTATTATAAAAACTGTAATAATCGGTGTTATCAAATATGATAAAGCTGTATATTTCTTGTTTTTTGATTCTTTAATATCATTAATTATATTCTTGAAATACTTGATGATTCTATTCATAATAAACTCCATTCATTTATAATTTCTTTTATGTTTTATTAGCTAAGTTTTATTGTAAGAATAAATGCTTCTACATTTATTTGCATTTTAAAGCTTAGTCTAACACATAATTTAAAAAATTAAAACATTTTTCATTAAGAATTCACAAAAATACAATTAAGAAAAAAAATGCCACCCGTAGGTGGCATTTTATATTATTCGTACAAACTTGCTAACTTAGTTAGGTAATCATATTTATCTTTTGCATCTTGTTCTGCTTTGTCAAATAGTTTTTTAGCTCTTTCTGGTTTAGATCTAAGTAGAGAACTGTAACGAACCTCACTTGTTATAAATTCTTGATATGAAGTTGTTGGTGCTTTACTATCTAGAACGAAAGGATTAAGACCTTCTTGTTTTCTTCTTGGATCAAATCTAAATAGATTCCAATATCCTGAAGTAACAGCTTTCTTTTCTTCTGTCTGAGCCATTCCCATACCACCTTTAATACCATGGTTGATACATGGAGCATAAGCGATTATAATTGATGGTCCTTTATAGCTTTCAGCTTCATTAAATGCTTTTATACATTGATTCATATCAGCACCTTGAGAAATCTGAGCTACATATACATAACCATAACTCATAGCAATTTGAGCAAGGTCTTTTTTCTTAACTTCTTTACCAGCTGCAGCAAATTGTGCAATAGCTCCTGTTGGTGTAGCTTTTGAAGATTGTCCTCCAGTGTTTGAGTAAACTTCTGTGTCAAATACTAGAATATTTACATCTTGTCCACTTGCGATAACATGATCAAGTCCACCAAATCCAATATCATAAGCCCATCCATCTCCGCCAAGAATCCATTGAGACTTTTTAGCTAAAAAATCTTTGTTTTTAACTATTGTTTTACAATCTTCGCAATCGCATTCTGATAATACTTTTACAAGTTCATCAGTTGCAGCTCCATTTGTTGAACCTTCATCATAAGTTTCAATAAAGTTTGCTACTGCTGTTTTTACTTCCTCTTTATCAGAAACAGCTGCAATAGCTTCGATTTTATTTTTCAATCCATTACGGATAGATAATTGTGCAAGTTTCATACCATAACCAAATTCAGCATTATCTTCAAATAAAGAGTTAGACCAAGCTGGGCCTTTACCTTCTTTGTTTACTGTATAAGGTGTAGATGGTGAAGAGTTACCCCAGATTGAAGAACAACCTGTAGCATTAGCAATATAAGCTCTATCTCCAAATAACTGAGTCATTAATTTAGCATAAGGTGTTTCTCCACAACCAGCACATGCTCCTGAGAATTCAAGAAGTGGTTGTTTAAACTGACTGCCTTTAACAGTTGTTTCTTTAAATTTCTCCGCAACTGCTTCTTTAACTGGAAGTTCTCTTGCATAATCAAAATTGTCTTGTTCGTGTAATTGTGTTTCAAGTGGAGCAAAAGTAAGAGCTTTCTCACCTTTTTTACCCGGGCAGACATTTACACATGAACCACAACCTGTACAATCAAGTGCAGATATAGAAATGCTAAACTTCATGTCAGCAACACCTGTCATATCAACAGTTTTCATACCTTCTGGTGCAGCAGCTGCTTCTTCATTAGTTAATGCAAATGGTCTAATTACAGCATGTGGACATACATATGCACAGAAATTACATTGAATACAATTATCAGGATTCCAGAAAGGAATATCAACAGCGATTCCACGTTTTTCATAAGCTGAAGTACCTGATGGTGTAGAACCATCAACATAATCTACGAATGCAGATACTGGTAAATTCTTACCTTCTTGCATATTGACAGCTGTTTGAATGTTATTAACAAAGTCAAGAGTTGATTTATTTCCTTTTGCAAATACTTGTCCTAAAACTTCATCTGTTGCATCTTTCCAGCTTTCTGGAACTTTAACTTCAACTACGTCTTTAGCTCCTCTTTCAATAGCTTCAAAGTTCATCTTAACGATAGCTTCACCTTTTTTGCTATATGCATATTCAGCCGCCTGTTTCATTAATTCAAGAGCTTTTTCTTCAGGAATAATATTAGCTAGTTTAAAGAAAGCAGATTGTAATATAGTATTAATACGACCACCAAGTCCAATTTCTTTACCAATTGCTATACCATCTATTGTATATACTTTAATATTGTTTTTAGCGATGTATCTTTTTGCTTGTCCTGGTAAATGTTCCTCAAGTCCTGCAAGATCCCAGCTACAGTTAAGTAAGAATGTTCCGCCTTCTTTTAAATCTTGAACCATGTTATATTTTCTAACATATGAAGGATTGTGACATGCAACAAAGTTTGCTTTGTTAATTAGGTAAGTAGACTTAATCTTATCTTTACCAAAACGTAAATGAGATATAGTTACACCACCTGATTTTTTAGAATCATAATCAAAATAAGCTTGAGCATACATATCAGTATTATCACCGATAATTTTAATTGAGTTCTTGTTAGCACCAACAGTACCATCAGCACCTAGTCCCCAGAACTTACATGAAATTATTGACTCAGGAGCAGTTATAACATTTTCTCCCATTGGTAATGATAAATTAGTTACATCATCAACTATACCGATTGTAAATTTCTTTTTATCTTCGTTATTGTATACAGACATAATATGAGTTGGAGTAGTATCTTTAGAACCAAGTCCATATCTTCCTGAAAATACTGGAACGTCTTTGAATTCTGTATCTTTTATAGAAGCTAGAACGTCTAAGAATAATGGTTCACCAATAGCTCCTGGCTCTTTAGTTCTATCTAATACACTTATCTTTTTAACAGTTTTTGGTATAGCATTTAAGAAATGAGTTGTTGAGAAAGGTCTGTATAAACGAACTTTAATTACACCAACTTTTTCTCCTGCTTTTAATAAATGATCTATTGTTTCATCAATTGTTTCACACACAGATCCCATAGCTACTATTACATGTGTTGCATCATCTGCACCATAATAGTTAAATAAACCATAGTTTGTTCCTATTTTAGCATTAACTTTTGCCATATATTCTTCTACTACTGCAGGCAGTGCATCATAATACGAATTACATGCTTCTCTTGCTTGGAAGAAAATGTCAGGGTTTTGAGCAGATCCTCTAAGTAGTGGATGATTGGGATTTAATACATTATCTCTGTATTCTTGTAAAGCTTCTTTATCATACATTTCATCTAGATCTTTATAATCCCATACTTCTATTTTTTGTAATTCATGAGAAGTTCTAAATCCATCAAAGAAGTTTAAGAAAGGAACTTTTCCTTTTATAGCACTACAGTGAGATACTGGAGTTAAATCCATTACTTCTTGAACTCCTGAACAACATAACATAGCAAAACCTGTCTGACGACAAGCATATATATCTGAGTGATCTCCAAATATAGAAAGAGCATGACTTGCTAATGCACGAGCAGATACATCTATAACTGCTGGTAATTGCTCACCCGCCATCTTGTACATATTAGGAATCATAAGTAAAAGACCTTGTGATGCAGTAAATGTTGTAGTTAATGCACCTGCTGCTAAAGATCCGTGAACCGCACCTGCCGCACCTGCCTCTGATTGCATTTCTTGTACTAATACTTCTTGACCAAAAATATTCTTTTTTCCTTCTGATGCCCACTTGTCAGATAACTCTGCCATGTTAGACGAAGGGGTAATTGGATAGATTGCAGCAACATCTGAATATGCATACGAAACGTGTGCAGCAGCTGTATTACCATCCATGGTTTTCATTTTTCTTGCCATTTATGTATACCTCCTAAAATTTTACGGTTTTTAAAAAGACCGAACTATAGGCATATTATATCATTGACTAATTTTAAAAACAAGTGTAGCAACGTTAATTTTTTGGCAATACTGCATAGTTTTTGTTGATTTATGCCTATTTTAATGGTTTTTTTATACACTCATTTTTTATGTACTAAATTTTATACAAAAAGTATTTGTCTTTTTTATAATTCCGTGCTATATTATTAATGATTTTTGCGCAAGATTAAAAATATTTAGATTAAATTTAAAAATAATTAAGACAGTTCGCAACCCTCCTGTCTCTAAACAAAACTAGGTCTATTTGGGTGCAGTTTTTGTACTCATTTTTATTGCTTAAAAATCAACATTTCAAATTATAAGGTGGGTATTATTAATGAACAGATATTCTGTAGTATATACAAAAAATATAAGAGAAATAGTTTTGCTACGTTCTAGTGGATGCTTTTGGAAAAAATGTAGGTTCTGTGATTATCACAAGGATTTTTCACCAAATACAGCTGAGAATTTCAAACTAAACAAAGAAGTACTTGATTTAGTTACAGGAAAATTCGATAAACTTGAAGTAATTAATTCTGGAAGCTTCAAAGAACTTGACCCTTCTACTATCTTTTATATCAAGCTTATTTGCTTAAAAAGAAAGATTACTAGTATTTACTTTGAATCACATTATCATTATAAAGATGATATTAATTCTTTTAAAAAAGAATTTGAAGATATAGGTGTACAATGTTTTGTCAAAATTGGCATTGAAACTTTCGACTATGAATTTAGAGAAAAAACACTAAACAAAGGAATATCTGATTTTCGTCCAAATATCATATCAAAAAACTTTGATGACTGTTGCTTATTATTTGGAATCAAAGGTCAAACTCTTTCATCAATGCAAAAAGACATAAAATTAGCGTTGAAATATTTTAATAGAGTTTGTATTAATATAATGGTTGATAATAATATGCCTGTTAAGCCAGACCAAGCCGTTATTGAATTATTTATGAAAGAACTATACCCAATTTATAATGTTTATGAAAGAATCGATATATTAACTAACAACACAGATTTCGGGGTTGGAAATCAAACTAATTAATACTTCCTAAGTGTTAAAATATTTCAGAAGAAAGGTATGTTTATATTTAAAATAAACATATAATAATTATTATGAGTAATGAATTATTATTAATTTCTAGCGTCTTTGTTATTTACTTGTCTCTACTATTATGGTTTTACCTTTTTGGCAAATCAGGTCTATATGCATTTACTGTTCTTGCAACAATAGCTGCTAACATAGAAGTTCTGATATTAATCAAAGCTTTTGGTATAGAGCAAACATTAGGCAATGTTTTATTTGCTTCTACTTTTTTAGCAACAGATATACTAAGTGAAACACATGATAAAAAAACTGCAAAAAAAGCTGTAAGAATAGGTCTTATGACATCTGTTACTTTTATTGTTTTTTCACAGTTTTGGTTGTATTATACTCCAAGTCCAAATGATTTTGCATTTGATAGTATTGTGACTATTTTCAAAAACACACCAAGGTTAATGATTTCAAGTTTAGTCGTTTATTTAATATCGCAGTTTTACGATGTATGGATTTATCATAAGATTTGGGACCTTACTACAAAAAAATCTAACGACAGAAAAAAATATTTATGGCTTAGAAATAATCTATCAACACTTTCATCGCAGCTTATAAATACAGTACTTTTTACATTATTTGCATTTTATGGTGTTTATGATTTCAAAGCATTGACAAGTATTTTTATAGCAAGCTATATAATATTTGTTTTCACTTCTTTAATAGATACACCAGTCATATATGCTGCTAGAAAATTGCATGAACTTAAAAAGATAAAAGAATAGTATTTATTTGATAACTTGAAATTAATCTTTAACGTTTTTTATTTTTAAAAAAAGCCACCATACGGTGGCTTTTTTAATTTGTTTTACTTATTATACTTATTAATTTTTTGCTTCTGAAGTTACTTGTATGTTAAGTTTTTTAAATATTTTAGTATCTACATCTGATAACATTACTGATGTATGAACTTGACATCCTTCTAGTTTAGGCAATTGTTCTAGAGCTATTTTAGCATTTTTTGAATTTGTTGCACTTACTGAAAGTGCTATTAATACTTCATCAGTATGAAGTCTTGGATTTTTACTTTTTAAATAATTAGTCTTAAGCTTTTGTATTGGTTCAATAGCTTCTGGTGATATAAGGTTTACCTCATCATCTATTCCTGCAAGTATTTTAAGTGAATTAAGTAACAATGCGGCAGATGCTCCTAAAAGATCAGAAGTTTTTCCAGTAACTATTGTACCATCCATTAGTTCAATTGCTGCACTAGGCGAATTAGAGATCTTTTCTTTTTCATTTGCGATAGCTACAACTTTTCTATCTTTAACACTTATTTGTGCGTTGTTCATTATCAATTCTAAATCGTATACTTCCTTATCACTAGCCTTTCCTTTTAGTTCATCACATAAGGTTTTGTAATATCTTCTGATAATTTCTTGTTTCGAAGCTTCTCTACACGCTTCGTCATCGATTATACAATTACCCGCCATGTTTACCCCCATATCTGTTGGTGATTTATAAGGACTTTCATCAAATATATTTGAAAAAATAGCATTAAGTACAGGAAAAATCTCTACATCTCTATTATAGTTTACCGTTGTTACTCCATAAGCTTCAAGATGAAATGGATCTATCATATTTACATCTTTTAAATCAACAGTTGCTGCCTCGTATGCAAGATTTACTGGGTGTTTTAGTGGCAAGTTCCAAATAGGAAATGTTTCAAACTTAGCATATCCTGCATTAACTCCTCTTTTGTGTTCATGATATAATTGCGATAGACAAGTTGCCATCTTTCCACTACCTGGTCCTGGAGCTGTTATAACTACTAAAGGTCTTGATGTCTCAATGAATTCATTTTTCCCATAGCCTGAATCACTTAATATTAGTGGGATATTATTTGGGTAACCAGATATAATATAATGCGTGTATACCTTTATTCCTAATTTTGTCAATCTACTCTTAAATAACTGAGCACTTTCTTGACCCTTGTATTGTGTTAAAACAACACTTCCAACATATAAACCAACTTCTTCATATGCTTGCATTAGTCTTAACAAATCAGTATCATAAGTTATTCCTAAATCGCTTCTTACTTTGTTTTTTTCTATATCATTTGCACTTATTACTATTACTATCTCTGCTTGTTCTTTTAATTCTAATAACATTTGCAGTTTGCTATCAGGAGCAAATCCTGGCAAAACACGAGATGCATGAAAGTCATCAAATAATTTTCCTCCAAACTCTAAATAAAGTTTATTATCAAAATTATCAATTCTTTCTCTTATCTTTTCGGATTGCATTTTTAAATATTTTTTATTATCGAATCCAATTTTGTTTAGCTGTTCATTACTCATAACTTCTTTTTCCAACCTTTCTTAATGATTATATGTTAATGTTATTAATTTACAACAAAAGAGTATTTTATAATATTTTTATTCGTTTTACAAGTAAAATCAACATCAATTTTATTTGTTTTCTAGCTCTTTATTATTGCTCTAATTATATTAGTTGCTTTTGGTTCTTCTTTTGTTACAGTGTAGGCTTTTTCTAACAAAACGATAGCTTCTTCTAATTCTTTTTCTGAATTTGCATATATATATGCAACAACTGTATTTTTTTCTATTTTCTGTGCAACTTTTTTTACCAAGTAAATCCCTACTTCATGTTTAATTGCAGTATCTTTAGTTATTCTTGCACCACCAAGTGCTAACAAAGCCTCTCCAATACATAATCCATTTATTTTTGAAATATAGCCTTTTTTATTTAGTGTTACTTCTTTTTTTATTTTTGATTTTTTAAATAATTCAGGGTTGTCTATATAGTCTACTTCCCCGCCTTGTACCTTGACAAATTCTTTGAATTTTTCTAGTGCTTCTTTAGATTCTAGTTTCTTCATAAGCATTTCTCTTGCTTTTTTTTCATCATCCGTTATTTTTCCTAAAATCAGCATATTTACTCCTAAACATATAACTAACTCTAGAAAGTCTTTAGGCCCATTTCCATTTAAAGTTTCTATAGCTTCTATAACCTCTAAAGTATTTCCTATTGCATTTCCTAATGGTTGGTTCATATCAGTCACCACTGCTATAGTTTGCTTTTGAGATAAATTACCAATTTCTACCATCGCTTTTGCTAAGTTTGTTGCTTCTTTTATTGTTTTCATGAATGCACCATTACCGACTTTTACATCTAGAACAATTGCATCTGCTCCTGAAGAAAGTTTTTTGCTCATTATACTACTAGCAATCAGGGAAATATTATCTACTGTTGCCGTAACGTCTCTAAGTGCATATAATAATTTGTCTGCTGGCGCTAAATTTTTAGTTTGAGCAGCAATTGCAAGTTTAATATCATTAACATTTTTTATAAACTCACTGTTTGATATGCTTGTCCTAAATCCTGGTATACTTTCTAACTTGTCAATTGTACCACCAGTATGCCCAAGCCCTCTTCCTGACATCTTTGCTACGGGAACGCCACAAGAAGCAACTAAAGGGGCAAGTACTAAAGTTGTTTTATCTCCAACCCCTCCAGTACTATGTTTATCGACTTTGATGCCTTTAATCTCGCTCAAGTCTAAAACTTCACCACTTTTTGACATTTCTTGAGTGAGAAATGTTGTTTCAGCTTTATTCATACCATTAAGACAAATTGCCATTAATAAAGCTGAAGCTTGATAATCAGGTATTTCATTTTTTGTATATCCTTCAATAAAAAATGCTATTTCTTCTTTTGTTAAGGCTTTTTTATTTTTCTTTTTATTAATAATATCATACATTTTCATATCAGTACCTTGTTTGTATAGTATATACATCTTTCTTTTTATGTTTTATTTTACTTTAATTATTTTTTCAAGAAAACTAGTTCCTATATCTAGCTTTTTCAGGTTAAATATTTCCGAAATAGTTTGTCCTATATCAGAAAAAGTACTTAAAGTTTTTAAATCAGTTCCAGGTATTACTTGATTACCATATATAACAAGTGGCACATATTCTCTTGAATGGTCAGTACTTATAGTTGTAGGATCACAGCCATGGTCTGCTGTAATAATAAGCAAATCATCTTCTAATAGATTATCAAGGACTTCTTTTAATCTAATATCAAATTGTTCAAGTCCTTTTGCATAACCTTTGTAATCGTTTCTATGCCCCCATTTAGAATCAAATTCAACTAAATTTGTAAATATCAAACCCTCTTTGGTTTTTTTCATTTCTTTTAATGTAACATCCATACCATCTTCGTTATCCTTGGTATGAATTGCTTTAGTAATTCCTTCTCCCGCAAATATGTCTTCTATTTTGCCTATACCAACAACATTCATATTCATTTCTTTCATGTTAACTAGCAAATTATTTTCAGGAGGAGTCTTAGAAAAATCTCTTCTATTTGAAGTTCTTGTCCAATTATTGTTTTGTCCTACAAATGGTCTTGCAATTACTCTTGCAACTTCATGTTCACCTACTAGTAGTTCTCTTGCAATTTGACACATATTATATAATTCATCTATAGAATAAACTTCCTCATGACATGCAATTTGAAAAACACTATCAGCTGAGGTATAAATAATAGGCATTCTCTTTTTAATATGTTCATCAGCTAGTTCTATTAGAATATCCGTTCCCGAAGCTACCTTATTACCCAATATTCCTGGTATCTTAGCTCTCTTAATGAATTCATTAATTATCTCTTTTGGAAAACCACTTTCATAAGTTGGAAAAGGAACTTTTGAATATATTCCTATCATCTCCCAATGTCCTATAGTAGTATCCTTACCTTTTGACATTTCTGCAACTCTTGCAAATGCGCCAATAGGATTTGTAATCTTTTTAAAACCTTTCATACCTTCGATATTAGAAAGCCCTAGTTTAATCAAATTAGGAAGTTCTAGTCCACCATTTTTTTTGTATATATTTCCTAGAGTATTACTCCCAACATCGCCATAAATATCGGCATCTGGTAATTCTCCCATTCCAACGCTATCTAAAACAATCCATATTATTCTTTTTATCATATATAATCACCGCTACCTTTCATAATAAATCATTTTATCTATATTATAGAACTTATACAAATTATTATATAAAATTTCTCATTATTTAACAACTTTTTATATATCTTATTTATTTTCATTATACTATAATAACTCTAGAAAACTAATATCTGCTTGATATTTTCTTATATATATAATATAATTTCAATTGCGATATTTTTAACAAACTATGAAAGGCTAGGTACAAAATGAGTTTAGAATACATTAAAGAATTACCAACACCAGAAGAGGTTAAAGAACAATTTCCACTTTCAGAAAAGCTTAAGCAAGAAAAAGCTATTCGCGATAAAGAAATAGCAGATGTTTTTACTGGGAAAAGTGATAAATTTGTCTTAGTTATAGGTCCATGTTCAGCAGATAATGAAGATTCTGTTTGTGATTACGTTTCAAGACTTGCAAAAATTCAAGAAAAAGTATCTGATAAGATTATATTAGTTCCAAGAATTTATACTAACAAACCAAGAACAACAGGTGAAGGATACAAAGGTATGCTGCATCAACCTGATCCAGAAAAAAAACCTGATTTAACTTCTGGAATACTAGCTATAAGAAAAATGCACATTAGAGCAATGGAGGAAACAGGTCTTTTTTCTGCAGATGAAATGCTTTACCCTGAAAACTTCTTGTATTTCTCAGATATTTTATCTTATGTTGCAATAGGTGCACGTTCAGTAGAAAACCAACAACACCGATTAGTTGTAAGTGGTATGAATGTTCCTGTAGGCATGAAAAATCCTACAAGTGGAGATTTTTCTGTAATGCTTAATTCTGTAATAGCCGCTCAGGCAAAACATACTTTTATGTATAGAAATTATCAAGTTAAATCATCTGGAAATCCTTTGGCTCATACAATTTTAAGAGGTGCCGTTAATAAACATGGCCAATGTAATCCAAATTACCACTATGAAGATATTAGTAGATTATATGAGATGTATGCTGAAAGAAACTTAGTAAATCCTGCAGTTTTAATAGACACAAATCATGCTAATTCTGATAAAAAGTATAATCAGCAAACTAGAATAGCTAAAGAAGTTGTTTATAGTTTAAGACATTCAAGCGATATAAGAAACTTTGTTAAAGGATTAATGATTGAAAGTTATATAGAAGAAGGTTGTCAAAAAATCGGTGATGGTGTTTATGGAAAATCTATAACAGACCCTTGCTTAGGTTTTGCTGATAGCGAAAAATTAATATATGATATAGCAGACATGTTAAAATAAAAAAATTAAAAAAATGAACACTATTTTTATAAATAGTGTTCATTTTTTTAATTTGTATTTACTAATTCTTTTTTTGTTTTTATATTATTCGCTTCATTTATTGCTTCTGTTATAGTTTTTAGTACCAAATCATATTCTTCTAAAACAGCTCCTATTAATTCATCAACTAATTTATAATTCTTTGCTCTTAATGTTTCAACTAACATAAAGCATTCATCATATAAACCTTTCATGCTTAAGTTTCCAGCTATCCCCTTCATCATATGAACATATTCAAATAACTTTTTATAGTCTCTTCTATTATATATATCAACTAGTTCGTAAAAATCATTTTCCTCTACAAACAAAGCCAACATGTTTTCATATAAAACATAATTACCCATACAACGTTGAACACCACTTTTATAATCAATACCTACTTCATATAATTTTCTAATATTCATAAATACTCCTTTCTTGCTAACGCACATAAAACTTTTATTAATTTCAAGTTAATTATACGACAATATGCTCGTTTTTGCAAGTAATATCTCGCAATTCAACATATTGTGTTCTTTGTCTATTTAAACACAAATTATAGGTTTTACTTATCAAATTTTACCACTTATATAACTTTTTTTGAATTTATTGCTCGTATTTTCATATCTATTTTTGATTTTTTTTAAAACAAGATTTAATTATTGTTTTTTTCGTCACTTTGACATTTTCTTGTATGTTAATGCAACATATACTTGTGTGTTTTTAATTTCTTTTCAATATATTTTTGTGAAATATAAAAAGACGTTACCTTTTGGTAACGTCTTAGTTATACCCTTGGATGTGAATTAGAGTAAACTTCCCTAATTTTTAAAGTTTCTTTATTTAAGTATTTTTGAGTTGTATAAATCTCAGAATGCCCCATCATTTCTTGTACTGCTCTTAGATCAGCTCCATTTTGTACTAAATGTGCTGCAAATGAATGTCTTAGCATATGTGGTGTTATTTCTTTTCTTATACCTGCAGACATTCCATATTCTTTTAAAATTTTCCAAAATCCTTGTCTACTCATTGTTCCACCCGAACAATTCAAGAACAAATAATCATTGTTAGGACTATCTACTAAAAATTCTCTTGCATTATTAACATACTTTAGTAATGCTTTTTTAGCTACATTTCCAAAAGGAATAACTCTTTCTTTAGTATTAGAAATACATATTAAGTAGTTCATTTGTATATTTACATCTTTTAATTTTAAATTAATTAATTCCGACACTCTTATTCCTGTTGCATATAACAATTCAAGCATTGCTTTATCTCTTATGTCCTTAGGTTTTTTACCTGTTGGTTGTTCTAACAAACTTTCAATTTCTTTTATTGTTAATGTCTCAGGTGTTTTCTTTTCAACTTTAGGAGCTTTTAACATATCTGTAGGGATGCTAATTATAAGTTCTTTTTTAAATAAAAATAAGTAAAAGGCCTTTATAGTAGTTATTGTTCTTGATATCGTTGCTGGAGATAATTTATTTTTTTCTAGCTCTAAAATAAATGAATTAAGATTAGTTGCATTCACAAGTCTTAAATCTTCTATTCCAACTTTTTTGATATAATCACTTAATTTTTCTAAATCCCTCATATATGATATAGACGTATTATAACTTATATTCTTTACTTCTTTCATATAAATCAAAAAACCTTCAATATAAATGTCCATAATTTTCCCATTCTTTCCATCTTTGTTCTAGTAAATCACAAATAGAATACTTAACAATTTAACGATTTATAAAATAAACTCTTTATAAGCTAGTACTGCACTTACAGTTTTTGAATCTATTATTTCACCATTTTTTATCATGTCTAACACTTCTTCAAAATCTAGTTCTACAACTTCGATATACTCACCTTCATCTAGGTTTTGTTGTGTTTTGATTAAATCTCTTGCTATAAAAATCTCTATCTTTTCATTACAAAATGCAACGGTAGTTACTATAGTTATTAAAAATTTTAGATTATCACTTTTATATCCAATTTCTTCTTCAAGCTCTCTTTTTGCACACTCAATTGGTCTTTCATCTTTGCTTAAATAACCGCCAGCTGGAATTTCAAGAGTATATCTATCTTGTGCATTTCTGTATTGCTTGACTAAAATTACTTTATCATCTAGTGTAATTGGCAATACCGCCGCCGCCCCTTTATGATCAATAAAGTCATAATCATACATGTTTCCATTAATATCTTTGATTTTATCTTTATAAACATCTATTATTGCGCCTTTATATATAACTTCTCTATTTATTCTTTCTAGTTTTTTCACTATGCTTCTCCAATATTTTATTTATGTATTTATTTTAAGGGATTCTCAGCTCTATTATAGCAAGCATCTACTGCTTTTATAATAGCATTTCTAAATCCATGCTCTTCGAGTGCACTAACTCCTGCAATAGTTGTTCCTGATGGCGAGCAGACTTGATCTTTTAATTCTCCTGGATGCTTTTTAGTTTCTAAAACCATCTTAGCTGCTCCTAAAACAGTTTGAGCTACCATTTCATAAGCCACATCTCTAGGCATTCCGTACTTGACTACACCATCTGCGAGCGCTTCTATAAACATAAATACATATGCAGGTGAACTGCCACTTGCACAAGTTATTGTACTCATAAGTCTTTCTTGCATAAACTTGTAGTGTCCAAAAGAACCAAACAATTTTTCTATAATTTCTTTTTCTTTAAAGTCTATACCTATATCATCTACGCAAAGTCCTGTCATCCCTTCGCCAAGAAGTGCAGGCGTATTAGGCATTGCTCTAACAATCTTTGTTTCATATCCAAAATAATCTCTCAACTCTTTTATTGTAATACCTGGAGCAATCGATATAATAACTTTTTCTTTATTGACTATGTTTACAATATTTTTAATGACTGTATTATAATAAACAGGCTTAACTGCCATTATAATAAATGAAGCTATATTTGCAAGTTCTGCATTAGACTCTACATATTCGACACCTGTTTCTTTAGAAACACTAATCATTCTACTTGCATTAGCATCTGTAAAAACCAAATCTGATTTATCAAATACTTTTAAAGCACCTTTAAGCATTGCATATCCCATATTGCCCATTCCAATAAAACCTATCTTCGCCATACTGCCTCCAAATTGAATTTATTTTTATGTAATCCTTTGTATTATAATATAATCATATAAATAAGTCTATTAAAATGTTAAATGATTAACATAATATTTGTGATAAGGTTACAGAAATATTATGTTGATTGTTATAATATTCACATATAGCTATTACAACTTAAAATAAATTATGAAAGGAATCTTTATAGCTTGTCTTAAAGATTAGAAAGGTGTTAAAATGAAAGTACTACACGTAAATGATATAGAAAGTTTATTAGGAAAAATTGATTTAATTGATATCAGAGAGGTTTATGAATATGAAAACAGGTGTTTAAATCACTCTAAGAATATTCCAATGGGAGATCTTCTTAATGATCCATCAAAGTATCTTAACAAGGATAAGCAACAGTTTATAATTTGTGAATCTGGTGGCAGAAGTTCAATGGCTTGCGGATATTTAGAAAAACTAGGATATAATATAGTAAATGTTGCCGGTGGTGTTTCATCTTATGTGGGAACAAAGATTAAATAAATAATAATCAGAAAGGTTATACGGTGTGATATGTCAAAAAAAATATTAATTATTGGTGGAGTTGCTGGCGGTGCTTCAGTTGCTACAAGACTAAGAAGGAACAATGAAAATGATAAGATAATTATGTTTGAAAGAGGTCCTCATGTATCTTTTTCCAATTGCGCTCTTCCATATCATTTAAGTGGGAAAATAAACTCTTCAGATGATTTAGTTTTAATGGATCCAGAAATCTTTTTAACCAGGTATAATATCGAAGCAAGAATTAACACTTTAGTTTTATCAATAAATAGAGATGATAAAACTGTTACAGTCAAAGATTTATTAACAGATAATATATACTATGAATCATACGATAAACTTATTTTATCTCCTGGTGCTTCTCCTATAGTACCTAATATAGAAGGTATTGAAAATGTAAATGTATTTACTGTTAGAAACGTTGTTGACATAGATAAATTAAACAAATTTTCAAAATCATTAAATCAAAAAGATATATCAGTAATAGGTGGTGGTTTTATTGGTGTTGAAGTAGCTGAAAATCTTAAACTTGCTGGATATAATGTAACCTTAATAGAAGCAATGCCACAAATCATGAGAACGTTTGATTATGACATGGTTCAGATTTTACACAAAGAATTAGTTGACAAGGGTATTAATTTAATTGTAAATGATAAGGTTGTGTCATTTGCAAAAGATAAAATAATATTATCTTCTAAAAAAGAGATAAACGCTTCTCTTGTTGTTATGGCAATTGGGGTAGTTCCGGAAACATCTTTAGCAAAAGAGTCTAATTTAAATATTGGTTCTACTGGTGCAATTAGTGTGAATACTAATTTCCAAACCAATGATAAAGACATTTACGCAATTGGAGACGCTATTGAAGTTTACAACGTTCTTACAAATTCATATATGAAATTATCTCTAGCTGGTCCTGCTTTAAAACAAGCTCGTAATGTTGCAGATCATATTAATAATAGAAGAGTCTATAATAAAGGCTATATAGGCTCTAGTGCTATCAAAGTATTTGATTACAATGCTGCTTCTACAGGTCTAACTGAAGATATGATTATTTCAAATAATTTGAGTTTTAACTACGACATAGTTTATGCTATTTTGTCTGATAAAGTGGGGATCATGCCCGATTCTAGTCCGATCTTTTTTAAATTGATATTTGAAAAACCTACCGGTAAAATTTTAGGAGCCCAAGCTATCGGAAAAGGTGATGTTACTAAACGTGTTGATATTATTGCTACTTTAATTAAAACTAATGGAGATATTTTTGATTTAAAAGATTTAGAATTATGCTATGCACCTCCTTTTTCAACAGGAAAAGATGTAGTTAATTATGCAGGTTATATTGCAGATAATTTGCTTAATGAAGATTTCAAACAAATAAGCATTAACAAAGTAAGAGATCTTGTCTTAAATAATGAATTCATAATTGATGTAAGAGAAACCTATGAGTACGAGGATGGACACTTGATTAATTCGAAAAACATTCCTCTTAGTGAGTTAAGAACTAGGATTAATGAGATTCCTAAGGATAGGAATGTATATATTCATTGTAGAACAGGGCAAAGAAGTTATAATGCTGTCTTAGCTTTACAAAATCTTGGTTATGAAAATGTTTTTAATATAACTGGTAGTTTCCTTGGTATATCTTTTTACGAGTATTACAACGATTTAACTTTGAACCGTCAAAAAATTCTCACTAATTACAACTTTGATTAATTCTCTATCATAAAATATTTAATATTATAAATAAAACAAACAATAAATCTGAAACACAAAAAATAAATTCAAACACAAAAAAACTGTCATATAAATATGACAGTTTTTTATTTTAATTATAATTTTTTTATCTTGTTAAGCTTAAAACCATACGATACCTCTTAAATATCCTTTATAAGTTATTTCGCATAATCTATAACACGAGATTCTCTTATAACATTAATCTTAACTTGTCCTGGATATTCTAACTCATTTTCAATTTGTTTAGAAATATCTCTAGCTAATAGTACCATATCTGCATCGGTGATTTGATCTGGCACAACCATTACGCGAATCTCTCTACCCGCTTGAATAGCAAAAGATTTATCAACGCCCTTAAAGTTATTTGTAATTTCTTCTAATTGTTTTAATCTGTTTGTATAAGTTTCAAGTGTTTCTCTTCTTGCACCTGGTCTTGCAGCCGAAATCGTATCAGCAGCTTGTACAATACATGCAATTAAAGTTTCAGGTTCTACATCACCATGATGTGATTCAACAGAGTTTATTACTACTGCCGACTCTTTATATCTTCTGCAAAGATCAACACCAATCTGAATGTGTGAACCTTCTATTTCATGATCTACCGACTTTCCTATATCATGTAATAGACCTGCTCTTTTTGCCATTCTAATATCAACACCTATCTCTGCAGCTAATAATCCTGAAAGGTGAGCTACCTCAATTGAATGTTTTAAAGCATTTTGTCCATAACTTGTTCTAAACTTCATCTTACCTAATAATCTGATAAGTTCAGGGTGAATTCCGTGAACACCAACCTCTAGGGTTGCTGACTCTCCTTCTTCACGCATCATAGTTTCTACTTCTTTAGTAGCCTTTTCAACCATCTCTTCGATTCTTGCAGGATGAATTCTTCCATCCACAATAAGCTTTTCTAAAGCAATTCTTGCTACTTCTCTTCTTATTGGATCAAAGCTAGATAATATAACTGCTTCTGGTGTATCATCAATTATTAAATCAACACCAGTCATTGTCTCTAAGGTTCTAATATTACGTCCTTCTCGACCTATAATTCTACCTTTCATCTCATCATTTGGAAGTTGTACCACAGATATTGTTGTCTCTGATACATGGTCCGCTGCACATTTTTGTATTGCTGTTACAACGTACTCTTTAGCTTTCTTAGATGCTTCTTCTTTAGCCTTTGATTCTAATTCTTTAATCATCTTAGCAGTATCGATTTTCACTTCTTCTTCAACAGTTTTTAACAATATGTCTTTTGCTTGTTCGGAGGTTAAATTAGAGATTCTTTCTAATTCCTGCACACGCTGTTCGTTAAGCTTATCGACTTCAGCTTGTTTTCTGATCACTTCTTGTTCACGAGTTACAAAACCCGCTTCTTTTCTTTCTAAAGATTCAGCTTTTTTATCAACTGTCTCTTCTTTCGTTAATACTCTCTTTTCATACTTTTGTAATTCTGCTCTTCGTTCTTTGGTTTCTTTATCCAGTTCATTTTTCACTTTTAATGACTCTTCTTTAACTTCTAGAAGAGCTTCTCGTTTTTTAGTTTCAGCTGTTTTTAAAGCTTCATCTATTATTTCTCTGGCTTTTGCCTCTGCACTACCAATTTTAGCTTCTACTACTTTTTTACGGTATGAGACTGCAATTAACCATGTAATTGGAGCAACAGTAAAAAGTGTTACTAAAACAGAAATGATAATTTCTTTCACAGGAGCACCTCCTTATTTAGTTTTCATTGTACAATTACAACACTATAATTTTATACTTTTTTGTATGTTATGTCAAGCAAATTTAGTGTGTTTTAACTAAACAAAAGGTGCTATTAGAACAATTATTAGTTTATTTTGTTAAAGTTATTTATAGTTTTAGAAACTATCTCATATGAGAAACCTTTTCTTAACAAAAATTGAATCATTTTATTTTTAGAACTGTTTTCATTGATATTGTATGTTTTTTCCTTTTTTTTAATTAAATTAACTATAATCTTTTCTTCGTCAACCTCTTGCGTTTCGGCTAAAACACTAATTATTTCTTCTTTTGATATACCTTTTTGCATAAGCATATTAATTATATATTTTTTGCTTTTGGTTTTAGATCTTGAATTGAAGTAATTAAGGATGTATCTTTTGTCATCAATATAACCATATGAAATTAACTTTTCTAAAGTTTTATCAATAACTTCAATAGGATAGTAATTATCCTTTAATTTTATTGTTAACTGACTCTTAGTTTTGTCATTGTTTTTTAGGATATACAAAGAACGTTCAAAACATCTTTTTAATAAAATCTCATTTTTTATTTGTTCAATCGTAGCTTCGTCTAAGTCTTTTTCAGCCTCGATATTAAAACGTTTTAATTCTTTATTATATAGCGCAAAAATCGGCTTTCCTTCTGACATTATTAATTTTTTTTTATTATTAATTTCTTTTATTTGTGTTATATACACTTATTTTTCCTTTTTATAAACTCTATAAATTTAATTTTTCAAGCTTCTTATACTTTAAACTTATTTTATTTAAGCTTCTTTTGTTTTATCTTCTTTAGCTTCTTTTTTTTGTTTTTCATCTTTTTTATTAGCATTATCAGATGAACCATCTAAATCATAAAACTCTCTTACTTTTTTGTCAATCTCTGCTAGCATTTCGGGATTGTTTTTCAAGGTTGTTTTTGCATTTTCTCTACCTTGTCCAATTTTTTCATTATTATATGAGTACCAAGCTCCACTTTTTACTATAACATTAATATTGCTTGCTAAGTCTAATATATCACCTACTTTTGATATTCCTTCACCAAACATTATATCAAATTCAGCTTCTTTAAAAGGAGGTGCTATCTTATTTTTAACAACCTTTACTCTAGTTCTGCTTCCTATTACTTCACCAGCATTCTTTAGAGTTTCTATCTTTCTTATATCAAGTCTTACAGAAGCATAAAACTTCAACGCTTTTCCACCGGTAGTAGTTTCTGGATTACCAAACATTACACCTATTTTATCTCTTAATTGATTTATAAATATGATAACACAATTCGATTTACTAATAGCTGCTGTTAACTTTCTTAATGCCTGTGACATTAATCTTGCTTGTAATCCCATATGAGAATCGCCCATATCTCCGTCAATTTCGGCTTTTGGAACAAGGGCTGCTACAGAGTCTACAATAATTATATCTACTGCACCTGATCTAACCATAGTCTCAGTTATCTCAAGTGCTTGTTCTCCGTAATCAGGTTGTGAAATATAAAGCTCATCTATATTAACACCTATTTTCTTTGCATATGCTGGATCAAGTGCATGTTCCGCATCTATGAAACCAGCAATTCCTCCTCTTTTTTGTACTTCTGCAACCATATGTAATGCAACTGTTGTTTTACCACTTGATTCAGGTCCATAAATCTCAATTATTCTTCCTTTTGGAATTCCTCCAAGCCCTAATGCTAGGTCAAGACTTAAAGAACCTGTTGGAACAGTTTCAACGTTCATATAGGCATTCTCATCTCCTAGCTTCATTATTGAACCTTTTCCGTGTTGTTTTTCAATCTGTGATACTGCTGCTTCTAATGCCTTAATCTTATCATTCATTTCCATAAAAACCTCTTTTCTTTTATTCTTCTTTTGTTTATTACTGTTGATATTTATAATTCTTATTCATCAATTTAACAAGTAAATTTCAAGATATCTTTTATATCTTTTATTTAACAATGTGTTTTTAATATGGTTTTATTAAAACCAGAAGCATTCGAGCAAACACATGTTCGTTTTCTTTTTATATGATAATATAATTATCAATATAAGTCAACCATTTAGTTTCTTTAATATGATAATTATTTTTCAAATAACTAATAACTTTTGATATTTGTTAGATAGACTTCAAAATATACACATTTTTCAGGGGATAGAATATAGAATTATATACGAATAAATAAAAACTACTATATAGAATAGTAGTTTTTATTATTGTAACATATTGTTTGTGGAAATGCAAATATAAGGTTTTGAATTATTTATATTCTTGTTTCGAATTATTTTTAGTTCAAAATCGTTTTTCTTTAATATTTTCCTAGCTAATTCAATTTCAATATTTATATCTTCTTTTACATCATTATCAAGGTAATAATAAACATCTAATTTTTGATTGTTTTTGATTATATCAACTACTATTTTTTTATTTTCATTAGTATTAAAGATTAGATATTTAGTAATATTTAAGAAAGCTTCTTGTATCCATTCATAATCACTTATTATACTTGCATTTTCAATTTCGTTTTTGTATTCAAATTTTATTTGCTGCAACTGAATTTGAGTTTCATATTTATCTATTTGTTTTTTTATCAAATCTACTAGATTAAATTTTTCTTTTTTATATTCAATCTTCATATTTTCTACTTTAGTTAATTTAATGAATTTATCTATAAACCATTCAATTTTTGGAACAATATTTCTAAGTTCTCTTATCGTTTCTAATCGTTGCATATCACTTAGATTACTAGAAGATAATTTTTCTACGAGTTTGTTTACTGCAACAAGTGGTTTTTTTATATTATTATTCAAATCAAGAATACTCCTATAAAAGAAATTGCCATTTTTCTTTATAAAGTATTCTTGCTTTTTAAGTCTTAAAGATAGGCTATAAATATCATTTTCTAGATTATAAATTTCAGTAAAAGCTTCATCGCCTAAATTAAATTCCTCTTTGTTTTCAATGATTTTTTGAATTCTAAGTGACAAGTCTTCTATTTTAAGGTATCTAAAATAATTATTTGTAAACTCATATAAAAATATAACCATTAATGTAATTAGTGAATAAACCCCAACATAAAAGTCTATTATTAGTCCTGTAGCAATAAGTATTGCCGATATTAGGATATAACCTAAAGACCATTTTTTAAGTTGTGAAGCTCTGATACTTTTTTTCTTGTTATATATCATATAATCACCTACACAATTTATTTTAAACGATAATTATTTGTTGCTATTTTCTGTTAAAACTTTTTTGTTTTTAACTAAATAATCAACGAGAGATATTACTGTTAATATTAAAGATCCATATATCATAAACTGTGCTAAAATTCTAAACCATAACCAATTGCTAAAATCTAATATTAAAACAATTACCATTACCATTTGGAACACAGTCTTAAGTTTACCCCACCAGCCTGCTGCTATCACTATTCCGTTATCAGCTGCTACTATTCTAAAACCACTAATAGTAAGTTCTCTACTTATAATTAAAATAACAATCCAAACAGGGATAATGTCGGTAAGACAAATAAGTGCTGCACTTACTAAAAGTTTATCTGCTAGTGGATCCATAAACTTTCCAAAATTTGTTATAAGGTTATATTTTCTAGCTATGTAACCATCAAGTGCGTCTGTTATACTAGCAAATATAAACAATCCCGCCGCAATATATTTTCCAAACCCAGCAATTCCTGGTATGTTAACCTCCATAAAAAGTACAAAAAACGGAATTGTACATACTCTTAGCATTGTCAACTTGTTAGGTAAATTCATTTATATACCTCACATATACAACCTTTATAAAGGATGCTATGTTTTCCTTTCTTTATGATTTTTAGACAACCCTATATTAGAGTTGTCTTTTAATTGTTGCAACTAAATCGTATCCTGTTGCACTTATAATTGAAACTTCATAAAAATCACCAGATATCAAGTCATATTCTGTATCAATGAATACCGCTCCATCTACATTTGGTGAATCCATATAAGTTCTTGCAGAATAAACATCTTCTTCTACAAGTTTTCCATCTATTATAACAGTTATATCTTTACCAATCATAGCTTCAGAATGTTCAAATGCTATCTCTTGTTGTAATTCCATAAGCTCATCTCGTCTAGACTTTTTTATTTCTTCATCTATTTGGTTATCCATTAAAGCTGCAGGTGTATTTTCTTCTGCAGAATAGGTGAAAATACCAAGTCGATCAAATTCTATTCCATCAACAAAATTATATAAAGTTTCAAAATCTTCCTGTGTTTCTCCAGGAAAACCAGTTATTAATGTTGTTCTAATAGCTATCTCTGGGATTTCTTTTCTCAGTTTGTAAATAGTATTTCTTAGTTGTTCATTATTAGTTCTTCTTCCCATAAGTTTTAGAATTTTATCACTTGCATGTTGTATTGGCATATCAACATATTTACATACTTTTTCATTAACTTTCATTTCTTCTATTAATTCATCATATATTTCTTCAGGATATAAATATAATATTCTAATCCACTTTATACCCTCTATTTTACTTAATTCTTGAATTAATATGTGAAGTGATTTTTTGCCATATATATCCGTACCATACAATGTTGTCTCTTGTGCAACAAGAATCAGTTCTTTAACTCCGTTTTTTGCAAGAGACGTTGCTTCTTCAATCAAATCTTGCATAGGTACACTTTTATAGTGACCTCTTATTTTAGGAATTATACAGTAAGTACAACATTTATCACAGCCTTCAGCTATCTTCAAATGAGCATAATAACCACCTGTAGTAACAAATCTTTCTTTAAGTTTTGTTATGTTATTATTTAAACTTTTAAATTCGCTGAATTTGTTTCCTGAAAGTACTTTTTCTACAGCTTCTAAAATACTTTCATAAGAACTGGTTCCTAATATAGCATCTACTTCTTCAATTTCTTTTGTTATTTCATCTTGATATCTTTCTGATAAACAACCAGTAACTATTAAAGCCTTACAATTACCCGTTTTTTTGTAATTGGCCATTTCAATTATAGTATTGATGCTCTCTTGCTTTGCATCATTTATAAAACAGCAGGTGTTTACTACTATTACATCTGCTGCAAATTCATCATCAGTTAACTTAAACCTATCTTTTAGTAATATCCCCAACATTTTTTCAGTATCAACTAAGTTTTTGTCACATCCTAGTGATACAAATAACAGGTTATACATATTATCTCCTATAATTTTATTATTATTCTTCATCATCTCCAACTATCTTAACTTTTGATTTGTATAACTCTTCTATAGCTATTGATAGTGGTTTAGCGTTTTTAGTTTTAATTAGTGGTTCACTTCCTTTAATTATTTGTCTTGCTCTTTTTGAAGTAGCAATTACTATTGAATATCTACTTTGTACTACTGGTTGTTCTCCAACCTCAACTTCTTTGTTTACTACTTCCATTAAATCATTATAAGATGGGTGCAACATATTCTTATTCTCCTTTAGTCATATTATTTAGTTCATTTTTTATATGTTCAATAAAATCTGAGTTTCTGTTGGTTTTTTTGTGTTCTGATTGTATTATATTGTGAAGTTCTATCATACATTCTTCAAGATCGTCATTTACTATTAAATAATCATATTTATGTGCGTCTATTGCTTCTACCGCAGCTCTTTTCAATCTATCATTAATAACATCTATAGTCTCTGTTCCACGACCAATAAGTCTTTCTTTTAAAGTTTTAGCATCTGGTGGTGTTACAAATAGCATTAGTGTGTCCGGATACTTTTCTTTTACTTTTAGAGCGCCAAGAAGTTCTATTTCTAATATAACATCTCTACCTTGTTTTAATTGTTTAAAAACATACTCCTTAGGTGTCCCATAATAATTGCCTACATAATTTGCATATTCTATTAATTCATCATCTTCTATCATTTTTTTAAAATCTTCTTCTGATTTAAAAAAATATTCTCTTCCATCTTGTTCACCTTCTCTTGGCTTTCTTGTGGTCGCCGATATTGAAAGTGAATATTCTTTATGTTCTTCTAAGAGTCTTTTCATCAATGTTCCTTTTCCAGAACCTGAAAATCCAGAAAAAACTACTAACAAACCTTTTTTGTTCATATATCCTCCGCAAACACTTTATACATACTATTCGATGTTTTGCACTTGTTCTCTTATTTTTTCTATCTCAGTTTTAAGCTCTATTGCTTTATTTGTTATCTCTAAATCGTTAGACTTTGATGATATAGTATTTGCTTCCCTATTCATCTCTTGCGTCATAAAATCCAATTTTCTACCTATTATTCCACCAACTTCTAGTGCCTCAATAGTATTTTTAATATGACTTCTCAATCGAACAGTTTCTTCATCTACACACATCTTGTCAGCAAATATAGTTACTTCAGTTGCTATCCTCATTTCATCTATTTGTGAATTACTTAGCAGTTCAGTAACTTTATCCTCAAGCTTCTTTTTATATTCAGCTATAATTACTGGAGCTTTTTTTTCAATAAAATCAATATGAGTTATCATAAAGTTAAGTTTTGAAATCAAATCATTTTTTAATTCTTTTCCTTCTTTGCTTCTAGCATTTTGCATACTAATAGCAGCTTTTTCAAAAACCTCTTCAATTAAATGTTCTAAGTAATCATTGTCATCTGCTTGTTCGTGAATCGAAAATACTTCTGGCATTCTTGCAAGATTTGATACTTTAACATCATTTTTTATATCAAAATGCTCACTCATATCTTCAAAATGCTTCATATATTCTTTAGCAAGCTCTTTATTATATATGAGACTTGAAGGATTTTCAACTAAATCTTCATAACTTACGTAAATATCTACTTTTCCACGACTCAAATACTTCTTAATTATATTTCTTATATTGCTTTCATACTGATTAAATTTCTTAGGCATTTTAAAACTCAGATCTAAATACCTGTGGTTAACAGCTTTCATCTCAACTGTTATCTTACATAATCCATCCACTACTTCGTGTCTTCCAAACCCTGTCATACTTTTTATCATTGCTTTATGCCTTTCTGTTAAAAACAAACTATATTTTTTCATTATAATAGAATAGGCTAACCTAGTCAATTATTTTAAGTTCTTTAATGTCTGGCTTAATAATCATTGAGTAATTAGAATTATAAACTACAAAACCTGGTTTAGAGCCAGCGGGTTTTTTGATATTCTTCTTTTGAGTATAATCTACTTCAACTTTAGAAAGACTTCTTCCTTTTGAATAATACCCCGCCGCTTTAGCTGCTAATTCATAAGTATAATCACTAAGTTCTTCTTTCATTGTTTTTACTATAACGTGAGAACCTGGTATCCCTTTTGCATGAAACCACCAATCATTACCTGTAGCTAATTTAAATGTTATTTCATCATTTTGAAGATTGTTTTTTCCTACTATTATCTCATCGCCTTCTTTTGTAGTATACCTTAAAGGTTTATTTATTGATTTGATTTTTTTATCAGCAGCTTTTCTTTTTATATAACCACTGACTATCATTTCTTCTTTTATAAGTTTTAAATCATCTTCTTCTAAGGCTAAATCTATTGAAGATAAAATCGATAATAAATGATCTATCTGTGCTTGTGTTTCTTTTATTATTTCTTCTAATGCTATTTTTGTTCTCTTTAATCTATTATATTTTTCAAAGTATTTTTTGCTATTTAATGCTGGCGTCAAATCCTCATCTAGTGGGATATCAAGATAAGTCTCGTCATTATAATTGTATGCTTTATACACCTTTGTCTGTGGTGAAATATCATAGGTGTAAGCACTGATTAATTCGCCATACAATCTATATTTTTCCATCTTATTAGTATCTTGCATCTGCTTATTTTGAATGTCTAGTTTTTTTATGTCTTTATCTAAAATTGTCTGGGCAACCCTTCTTAAATCATATGATTTTTGTTTGATTCTAGTTAAAATGTTTTTTAATTTATAATAACTTTCTAACATTTCACTAACTGATTCAAAAGTAAGTATTTTCTCATTTTTTGTCAGTAATGATAAATCAGATACAAAAAAATCTTTTGGTTCTTCGTTTTCGTAAATAACATAAGGCTTATAAGCTTTGTTTTGAATAAGTTTTTTGAGTTCTAGCAATTCTTTTATGAGCTTTTGCTTTTCATTTTCTTTTAATAAAAAAGGTGTTTTTTGTGTATTAATATTAGCTCTTTCACAAATATTTGCAGCTATTATAGGGCTTATTCCGGTAATACTTTTATAGATTGCTGCAACAACATCTTCATTTTTAATTAAAAATATTTCATTTAGTATAACTTTATCTGAAGTTAACAAATCTATTTTTTCATTTTTGGGTCTTGTATAAATCTTTCCTGGCAAAACTTCTCTAACAGAACTTACTAATAAGGAAATTCTCTTAATACTATCTATAATTTTTCTTTCATTTACATCTTCGTTATCTTCACAAAAAATTATATTGCTATGTTTTCCCATCATTTCAATTATCAAAACTTTTTGGCATAAATCGCCTAGCTCATTATAATGCTCTATTTTTATTTCTATAATTCTTTCAAGTCCTGGCTGAGTTATACTTAATATTTTTCCTGAATTTATGTGTTTTCGCAATAACATACAAAAATTAGGCGCTGTCAAAGGACTTGTTTTTGGTGTTTTTGTCATATAAATAAGCGGCAATGAAGCATTTGCAGATATTAATAATTTGTAATTCTCTTTGTAAGATTTAAGGCTTATTATTAATTCATCTTTTTCAGTCTGAGCAATCTTTGTAATCCTCGCATCTTTTAGTAGCGTATTTAGTTCATTCGATAATGCATTTATTGTGATTCCATCAAAAGCCATAATTACCTCTATTACAAAATTGTATATAATTCTTCATATTTATCTGCTGAAGAATTCCAAGAAAAATCTTTTGCCATCCCTCTATCTACAATTTTATTCCACTCTCTTTTTTTATTATAATATACATCTTTTGCATAATTAATTGTATCTAGCATTTCATGAGCATTATAGTTAGTAAACGAAAATCCTGTTCCTTTATTCTCATACACATTGTAAGCTTCTACAGTGTCTTTTAAACCACCAGTTTCCCTCACTATAGGTACAGTACCATATCTCAAACTCATCAATTGGCTAAGTCCACATGGTTCAAACAATGATGGCATCAAAAATGCATCGCATCCTGCATATACTTTATGAGATAATTCCTCAGAATAATAAATATTTGCTGATACTCTTTTTTCGTATTTCCATTCGTAGTGCCTAAACATATTTTCGTATTTAGCATCTCCGGTTCCGACTACTACTAATATAACATCTTCTTTACAAATCTCATCCATTACACAGTTTATCAAATCAAAACCTTTTTGATCTGTAAGCCTTGATACTATTCCTATAGTAAATTTGTTTTTATTTACTTCTATCCCCAGTTCTTTTTGTAATGCAATTTTATTTTTGATTTTTTCTTTTCTAAAATTAATCAAATTGTAGTTGTGCGCAATTAAATCATCCGTTTCAGGATCGTATTCATCATAATCTAAGCCATTTAATATACCAACAAGCCTATTGTTTCTAGCTCGCATTAGTCCATCTAAACCTTCTCCAAAAAATGGCGTTTTAATTTCATTTGCATATGTATCACTAACAGTAGTAACATAGTCTGCATATACAATCCCACCTTTTAGATAATTTGCATCTTCAAAAACACCTAATTTATCCGTAGTAAAATAATACTCTGAAAGACCTGCTATATCTATAATATCTTTTTTGTTCCATACACCTTGAAATTTAAGGTTGTGGATGGTCATAACAGTTTTGATATTTTTGTAAAACTCGCCTTCTGAAAAGCTATCTTTAAGATACACCGGTACTAATCCTGTTTGCCAATCATGACAGTGAATTATATCTGGTTTAAAATCAATAATTGGCAATGCACTAAGTGCTGCTCTAGAAAAGAAAGTAAACTTTTCAATGTCTTTTCTTGTCTCTTCATAAGGTCTATCCCCGCTAAAGTAAAATTCATTATCAATGAAATAAAATGTTATACCTTCAAATACAGTCTTTAGTATACCTACATATTGTTTTCTCCATGCTAGATCCATATAAAAACTGTCAACAAATTCAAGTCTTTCACTAAACTGGCTTTTCATACATGCGTATTTAGGCAGTATAACTCTTACATCAAACATTTCTTTATTAAAATATTTAGGTAGTGAACCCACTACATCTGCTAAACCTCCTGTTTTAATAAATGGAACTGATTCTGATGCTACAAATAATATATTTTTCATTTGTGATTTTACCTTTCATTAATTTAATTAAGCTTCATTTCTCTTGCAGATTTAATTATATTATGGGTAATTTCAGCGCCCCCGATAATTCTAGCTAGTTCGTTTATTGATTCTTCTTCTTTTAATTCTACAACGTTTGTTGTTGTTTTATTATTTATTACTTCTTTTTTAATAAGATAGTGGTTTTTCGCTTTTGAAGCTATTTGGGCTAAATGCGTTATACAAATAACCTGATGTGTTTTACTTAATATTTCTAGTTGATTTGCAACCTTCCCTGCAGTTATACCACTAATCCCTGTATCAATTTCATCAAATATTAATGTTTCTATATCATCTTTAACAGCTAATATAGATTTTATTCCAAGCATAATCCTAGAAAGTTCTCCACCAGAAGCAATTTTCGCTAATTCTTTAACACTTTCTCCAGGATTAGTAGAAACCATAAAACAAACATTGTCTTTTCCTTTTTCATTAAATTCTAAATTTTCTTCAAAGTCAATTACAAACCTTACATCTAAAAAATTCAGTTCTTTTAAAACTTTAGTTATATCATTCTCTAACAAAACAGCAGCCTTTTGTCTGGCATTTGTAAGTTTATTACACACATTAGATATTTCGTTTTTAATAGCTTCTATTTTTGATAAGAGAAGATTTTTATTCTCTTCATAATTGATATATTCATTTAACTTTTCGCTTTTTTCATCTTTGCTTTTCAAAATCTCTGTTATGGTTTTTCCATATTTTAGTTTTAGCGTATTTAATTTATTAAGCCTGTTTTCTATCTCAAATGCTTCTTTAGGGTCAAGCGCAAAAGAATCTATGTATCTTTTCATTTCTCTATTAAGACTCATGCACATCTCATCAATATCTAAGCTTGTTTTATAAAACTCACTTAACTTTTCGTCATAAGAAGAAACGAATGATAATTCCTTAGATATAGAATTAATTATGCTAGTTGCCGAGTCATTGTATTCATTGTTAAGGCAAGACAAACTTTTACTTAGTGCTTGTACTATTATATTAGAATTATTTATTATTTTGTATTTTTCTTCTAATAAAATATCTTCGCCTTCGATTATACCTGCTTTTTCTATTTCATCAATTTCAAATTCTAAAAATGAAATTTCTCTTAATCTTTGTTCTTCATCAATGTCGAAGTCTTTTAGTTGACTCAGATAGTTTTTATATATCTTGTATTTTTCTTTTAAATCCATTAGGAATAAAGATGTTTCTTCTTTGGCGTATTCATCAAGAATTTCTAGATGTTTAGATTGTTTTAAAAGTGATTGATGATCATGTTGGCCATAAACATCAATTAAAAATGTAGTGACGTCCATTAACAATGATAAGTTTACTTGCTTATCATTAATAAAAATCTCACTTTTCCCTTTATATATAAGTCTTTTTATAGATAAAATATCATCGTTTAAGTCAATTTGATTTTTAATGAAATATTCTTTGGTTTTGTTGTTTTTTATTAAAAACCTAAGTTCTACAAAAGCTTTTTTTTCTTTATCTCTTACTATGTCTTTTGAAATTCTAGCACCTAATGCTATATTAATTGAACCAATTATAATAGATTTACCAGCCCCAGTTTCTCCTGTTAAAATATTTAAACCATCTTTAAAACAAACATCTGCATCATCAATTAGGGCTAAGTTGTTTACATGTACGTTTAATAACATATTTCCTCTTTCCTGCGCCTATTATTCTCCAAGTATTTATTGACCCTTTACTATTCTAATCAACTTTTCTTTTACTATCTTAGTATCACTATTACTTCTAGTAACACATAAAACTGTATCATCTCCTGCTATACATCCTAATATCTGTCTCCACTTTAAAGAATCAAGTGTTGCACCTACAGCCATAGCCATTCCTGGTACTGTTTTTAAAACTATTATGTTTTGCGAATCATCAATTGACAAATAACCTTCCTTTAAAATCCTTATATATCTTTCATTTAATTCAGTTATTTTAGAATCAACTGTAGAATATCTTTGTTTACCATTATCAGTTGGTATTTTAGTCAACTTCAATTCTTTTATATCTCTTGAAACGGTTGCTTGTGTAACATCAAAACCATCTTCTATAAGTTTTAAAACCATTTCCTCTTGTGTTTCTATATCATGATTTGCTATCATCTCAATAATAGCTTTATGTCTGTCTCTCTTCATGATCTCCCATTTTCCTCCTTAAAGTTTCTAAGAAACTCTTTTGATTGAGTTTTATAATTCTAATATCCTTTATAGCTTTTGTAATAATTATCTTTTCCCCACTTCTAATATCAAATATTGTGTTTCCATCAAAAGCTACAACTTTATCATTATTATTATCTTCTCTATCTTTTATTATTTCTATCTCAATTATATCATTGGCAGAAAAAACAATTGTTCTAGTATTTAAAGTATGAGGACATATTGGAGTCATTAATATCAAGTTTGCAGAAGGTATAGCTATAGGGCCACCAGCCGAAAGGTTATATGCAGTCGATCCTGTTGGTGTGGAAATAATTATTCCATCTGCATGATAAGTGTTAAGATACTGGCCATTAACATAGATTTTATATATTTGAATACGCATGTTAGAAGTTCTGTTAATAACTATATCATTAAGCGCTAATGAATTAATCGTTTCTCTATCTTTTTTATAAATGTCTCCTTGTAAGAGCATTCTTTTTTCAATAAGGTACTCATTCATTACAAGTTTTTCCATCATTGTTATAACATTATCTTTGTCTATATCAGCTAAAAAACCTAATTTCCCAAAATTGACACCTATTAAGGGTATATTCTTTTCTACTAATCTTCTAGCTGCTTGGATAAAAGTTCCATCTCCACCTAAAACTATAACACAATCATAATCATTTGAAATATTTAACAAATCCTCTATGGTATCTTCGTTAAAACGAAAAAGTGTGCCTTTTAGATTCTTATCTTTTATATATTTAAGTATGAGTTCAGAAGTTTTAAATGCTTCTTTTTTGTATTCGTTTAAAATAATGCAGAATTTTTCCATTTGTATTTAAAACCTCACTTTTTATATAGTCTGTCTTTATACTTTTATAGGTGTTCTTTAATCTTATTATAAACTGAAACAGGATCTATTCCACAATCTTTTTTTAGAATTTCAACACTTCCATGTTCTACATATTGGTTAGGTATACCAATTGATAATACCGAAACTCCATAATTATACATACTAATGAATCTATGTACTTTTTCACCGTATGAACCATTTAAAACATTGTTTTCTAAAGTAACTAATAGATGATGATTCTTAACTAATTCTTCTAGGTTCTCCTGGTCGAAAGGTTTTACAAACCTTACATTTATTAATGTAACATTAATTGCTTCATTTTTCAACATCTCTCTAACTTTTAGTGCTGTCTCATTCATATCACCAACTGCTAATATTGCAATATCTTTTTCTTGATATAAAACCTCGCTTTTCCCATATATAATAGGAGAATTGAACTCTTTTAGACCTGTAAAAGCCTGTCCTCTTGGATATCTAATCGCAATTGGAGAATTGAAATCAAGAGCAAATTCTAAAGCTTGCCTTAATTCATATTTGTTTTTTGGGCAAAGAATATTCATATTAGGAATAGTAGATAAATATGAAATATCAAATATTCCTTGATGTGTTTCACCGTCAGCACCTACAAGACCTGCTCTATCAACAATGAATTTAACAGGTAAATCCTGAATGCATACATCATGGAGTATTTGATCATAAGCTCTTTGCAAAAACGATGAATATATAGCAACAAAGGGTTTTAATCCTTGTGAGGCTAGTCCAGCTGCAAATGTTACCGCATGTTCTTCTGCAATTCCAACATCAAAAAATCTGTCAGAAAATACTTCACTAAATTTTTTTAGGCCTGTCCCTTCTGGCATAGCGGCCGTAACTGCTACTATCTTTTCGTCTTTTTTTGCAAGTTTTACAATTGATGATGAAAAAACATCCGTATAACTAGGTTTTTCTTTTTTCTTTAAAACCAGACCAGTATTTTTATCAAAAGGTTCTACACCATGAAAATATTCCGGATGTAATTCAGCAGGTTTAAAACCTTTTCCTTTTTTTGTTAAGACATGTATTATAACTGCATGGTCTAATTTCTTAGCTTCATCAAACAACTTGGTCATCTTTTTTACATCATGTCCATCTACAGGTCCTAAATATGTAATTCCCATATTTTCAAATAGCATTCCAGGAATAACTAATTGCTTAATTCCACTTTTTGTTTTTCTGATTTTATCTATTAACTTATTACCAAAAAGAGGTATTGACTCAAGTGTTTTTGTGACACCATGCTTAATGTCATTATATACCTCACCTGCTCTAAGGTTTGATAGATATGTTGATATACCACCAACATTTTTTGATATAGACATATTATTATCATTAAGTATTATAATAAAATTCCTCTTTAGATTTGCTGCATTGTTCAAAGCTTCAAAAGCCATACCTCCAGTTAATGCTCCATCCCCTATAACTGATACTACTGTAGCACTATTGTTTTTTATCTTCATAGCATTTACTATACCTAGACCTGCTGATATTGATGTAGAGCTATGTCCTGTATCAAAAGCATCACAGCAACTTTCTCTTCTTTTCGGAAAACCACTAATGCCACCATAAGTTCTAAGAGAAGTGAAGTCGGCTTTTCTTCCGGTTAAGAGTTTATGAGTATATGCTTGATGACCAACATCCCAAACTATTTTATCACTAGGAAGATCTAGTGATAGATGAAGTGCCATTGTTAATTCTACCACACCTAAATTAGAAGCTAGATGGCCTCCTGTTTTACTTATATTATCAATTAAAAAGTTTCTTATTTCTTTTGCTAATATGTCAAGATCAGCTTTATCGATTTTTTTAATGTCATTATATTGCTTGATTTTATTTAACATATAGTTTTTCCTTTTTTTGTTATTTTTTTCTGTATATAAGAAAATTTATAAGCTCTACTAAAAATTCATTTTTACATGGTAATGATTCGATAATAGATATTGCTTCTTTAGAAAATTCTTGTACATCTTTTTTTGCTTTTTCTAATCCAAATAGTGTAACATAGGTGTTTTTTTGATTCTTTGCATCGCTTCCTATTGGTTTTCCTAATACTTCGTTTGTACTAGTTATATCAAGTATGTCGTCTTGTATTTGAAAAGCCATTCCTATTAAACTTCCTGCTTTTATGCACTTTTTTGTCTCTTCTTTTGTTGCATTTGATAATATAGCACCAATTCCCATTGCAGCTTCTATAAGTGCTCCTGTTTTAAGTTCATAAATAAACTCTAATGTCTCTTTATTGTTATATTTATTATTAAGACCTGATAAATTAACATCAACTGTTTGTCCACCTATCATTCCATATATTCCCGCTTTTTTTGATAACAATAACAACGCATTAGAAGCACTACTCTTATCTAAACTCTCTACTACTGCTTGCAAACCTAATTCAAAAGCATAATTTAATAATCCATCTCCTGCAAGTACACCCATTGCATGTCCGAATTTTATATGTGTCGTTGGCTTACCTCGTCTTAATTCATCATTATCCATTGCAGGCAAGTCATCATGAACTAGAGAATACGTATGTATCATTTCTATTGCACTTAGAAAGTATTTAACCTTAGTTTCACTATCTATTATACTACTATAATCATTGATTTGCTCATTAAAAAGTCTCATTGTTTCTAAAAGTAAAATAGGCCTTATTCTTTTCCCACCAGCATTAAGGCTATAATTCATAGCTTTTATTACTTCTATTTGCAAACCTTCTTCTTTAGGTTTAAAAACTTCTAAGATTTTATCTATAGTTTCGACTCTTTTTTTTAATTCTTCATTAAAATTCATTGATATTTCTTCCTTTTTGTTATTCATTAACTGTTTGAATTTTTTGTTCGATTTGTTCGATTTTTTCATTACATTTTTTGACCAACTTTAAACCCTTGTCATAAAGTTCAAAACTTTCTTCTAAAGAAATATTGGCTTTATCCATCTTTATTATTATATCGTTTAATTCTTTAAATCCTTCTTCAATAGTAACATCAGAATTAGTGTTATTTTCCATAATTACCTCTTTTCAATATCTTTAATAGTTGCTAACATTTGACCATCTTTTAATCTTATCTTAATGTCACTTCCAACTTTGACTTTATTTATACTTGATATCGGGGTATTTTTTTCATCCTCAATAAAACCATAACCTTTTCCAAGTTTATTAAGTGGTGAAAGTGCATTTAGGCTTGATGCAATCATCTCTAATTCATGTTTTTTTGAAACCAATTTGACGTTCATCTTTTCATTGATTCTATTTAAGAATTCTGTTAAATACATTCTTTTATTATTGACAACATTCTTAGGTGATCTTGCTTTTAAACTATCCGCATATGAACTGATTTTATTTTTGGCCATGTCTAATTTTTGATTAAATCTTTTTTTAAGTTGATAATTAAACTCATTTAGACTTCGTTCAAATTCTAAGTATTCAAATACTGCAAGCTCGGCTGCCGCTGAAGGTGTTGGTGCCCTTAAATCTGATACATAATCAGCTATCGTTGTATCAGTTTCATGTCCTACCGCAGATATTATAGGTGTTTTTGCGTTAAATATAGCTCTTGCTACCTCTTCTTCATTAAATGCCCATAAATCTTCAATAGAGCCACCACCTCTCCCAATTATTAAAACATCTAAATCTAATGAATCTAATTTTATAATTCCATCTACTAGACTTTGTTTTGCTTCGCTTCCTTGTACAATTGCATTATATAAATACAATTTAGTATATGGATTTCTTCTCTGAGATATATTGCAAATATCCTGAATTGCTGCACCAGTACTAGCTGTAATAATACCTACTTTTGTAGAATACTTAGGAATAGGCTTTTTATACATAGGATCAAACATTCCCATTGTTAAAAGCTTTTCTTTCAATTCTAAAAATTTCTTATATAAATCACCATCTCCACCGAGCGTTATATTCTTACAATATAATTGATATTTACCATCTCTTTCATATACACTTACACTTCCACTTGCTACAACTGATTTTCCTTCTTCTAGCTTGAAAGCTAATGTTTTAGCACTTCCCGCAAACATTACACAAGAAATTACACCAACAGAATCTTTCAAACTAAAATATATGTGTCCAGAACTATGATATTTGCAATTAGAAACTTCACCCTTAATACTAATGTTATTAAGGGCGAAGTCTTGACTAAACATATTCTTTATATATAAATTAACTTGACCTACTGTATAAACACTTCCCATTTTCCCATCTCCTTTTACCTGAAGTTTTGTAAAAGAACATTAAAAAAGCTTAGCTAATACACCATTAATAAATGCTGGTGAATCTTCACCTGCATACTTTTTAGCAATTTCAATGGCTTCATTAATCGCAACACTTTTTGGTATCTCGTCATCATATTCCATCTCATAGAATGCTAATCTTATTATTGTAAGATCAACTTTAGCTAATCTATTTATATCCCAACCTTTTATTACTTCTTCTATTTTT
Source organism: uncultured Lachnospiraceae bacterium (assembly GCA_964538805.1). Taxonomy (GTDB): domain Bacteria; phylum Bacillota; class Clostridia; order Lachnospirales; family Lachnospiraceae; genus CAZIGN01. Next base: position 17,876 of record CAZIGN010000002.1, on the reverse strand, counting down.
TGATCGATTTCCTTTTGTAACTCAATAATAATACTCACTCTATTTTTGATATATTCTATGTCTTTTTCATTATCAAATTCTGTCTGATCAAAAAAAAGTCTTATTTGTTCTTTCATTTCTATTTCGTTATGGAACTCATTTCTAAAAAGTAACATGAATTGGTTTTCTCTAAGTTCTCTTCTGCCCATTGGCGCCTCCGATAAATCTTCATTTTATATAATTTATACATTCTAATAATGGGTGTCTTTTAGACACCCATTAATTTACTTTATATCTACTCCTGAAATTCTTACATCTACACTTAAAACTTTTAGTCCTGTCATATTCTCAACTGCAGTCTTAACTTTTTCTTGAACTTTTAAAGCTATGTCTGGAATACTATAACCATAAGCGATATGCAAATTAATAATCACACTAACACTTTCATTAGAAAGTGTTGTTTTCACACCTTTTGATAAATTCTTTACACCGAGTTTCGCGATAAGCTCTTTAGTTATGTTGCCACCCATAGAAGATACTCCTTCTACTTCTGTTGCAGCGAGTCCTGCAATAACTGATACCACATCTGCGGCAATTTGAACTTCTCCAATATTACTTTTATTATTTATTTTGTAAGTGTTTTTATTTTCTTCCACGGTTAACTCCTCCTAATTCTTATAAACATATGATTATTATAACAAATAAACCAATAAATGCAACACTTATATCACTATAACTTATGACATTTATCACTAGCTATTCAACAAAATAAGTATATAATAAAGATATGATTTAATAAATTTTAAAAAAGAAAGAGGTGCTTTTATGGAACCTAAAAAATTATATCGCTCTACAAGAGATAGAAAGCTTTCAGGAGTTTGTGGCGGACTAGGTGATTATTTAAACATAGATCCTACAGTAATCAGAATACTTTTTGTAGTATTTTCATTAACCGGTGGATTTGGTCTTCTAGCATATATAATAATGTCATTTATTATACCTTCTGAATATGATGTTAAGCATTATAGATAAATAAAAAAGTGCCAATTGGCACTTTTTTATTTATGATATGGTTCGTTTTTTAGAATCCTAAAACTTCTATATACTTGTTCAAGCAATATCACTCTCATTAATTGATGCGGAAATGTCATATCTGAAAAACTTAGTTTGTAATCTGCTCTTTTTGAAACATTTTCAGATAATCCTAATGAACCTCCTATAACAAATGCAATATTGCTTTTTCCACTATTTAAAATATTTTGAATTTTTTCTGCTAAAGCAGGTGAATCTAATTTATTCCCATTGATTTCTAAAGTTATTACATAGTCATCTTCCTTTATTAATTTTAATAACTTTTCGCCTTCTTTATCTCTTATTATTATTTCGTCTTGAATGGATGCGTTGTCTGGAGTTTTTTCATCTAAAACTTCATGAATTTCTAACTTTGTATATCTACTAAGTCTTTTTTTATATTCTTCAATTGCCATCACAAAATATTTTTCTTTTATCTTTCCAACGGTATATAGTATTACTTTCATAAAAGGTCCACTCTTTCACATATTTTTCACATGTATATTTTTAGATTTACTTGTTATACAATGTTTAATATTATATAATACTAAGGTTGAATTAACAAGGAATAATATTTCAAATATATGGAGGTATATTATGTGGTGTCCATTATGCGACCAGAACAAAGACGAAGCACAAACAATTTGTGATACATGTGGTGAATTATTAATAAAGTCAAAAAAAGAGGATTATAAGATACTTTTTTCAGACAAAAGTGATGATATAGTTATAAAAACATATAATTATTTACTCACTAAAAATTTAAATGATATTAGCTATTACTTTGATCCAAAGACAGATGAATATGTCTTGTTAACTTCTAACGACGAACATGAAGAAACAAAATTAATCATCGTTGACTTTATCAAAAGGGAACTAGATTATTTTAAAAAATCAAAAGAACAAAAAGAAGATTATGATAACTCAGAAATTGATAATTCTTTAAAGGTCAATCTTAACGAAGAAGAACTTCAAAAAAAAATTGCCGAATATGATATGGCAGTAAATAACTTTGCAAGTTTAGCAAATACAGCTAATAA
>CAZIGN010000002.1:0-15686 GCA_964538805.1 uncultured Lachnospiraceae bacterium | reverse complement strand
CCGAATATGATATGGCAGTAAATAACTTTGCAAGTTTAGCAAATACAGCTAATAAAGTATACAAAAAAAAGAAAGATAAGTATGAAGATTTACGTTCATCCGCATATTCTCTTTTGTTTATCGGAGTTATTGGTTTTACAATCATCTTATTAATGCTCGCTAAGATAATCGACTTTAATTTGTCTGCAGTATCTTTTTCTATATTTGTCTTATCAATGGGTACACTCTTTGTAATATTTATTGCTTCAGGTGCTTACTCACTTGCAAAAGCTAATAAAGTAAAAAATGAAATCACAGACGAAAAGGATTTAACTGAAGAAATCAAGGATTATATTACAACTACTATTTCTTCAAATACAGAAATAAAGATTGTTTCACAAGACGAGACACAAGAAGTTAAATATTTTGCTAGAAGTGAATATATAAAAAAATTAGTAAAAAATAAATTTGGCGAACAAGATGATGCCTTTATCGACTTTATTATCGATGAAATTTATGATGATTTGTTTTAAATATAAAAACACCTCAACCACATAATCTATCTATTGATGGTTGAGGTGTTTTTTATAAGTTTTTTATAAGCTTTTTAAATATTCATCAATTCCTCTTGCTGCTGTTCTACCAGCTTCCATAGCAAGTATAACAGTTGCTGCACCTGAAACTGCATCTCCGCCAGCAAATACGCCTGGCTTTGTTGTTTGTCCGTTTTCTTCTGATGCTACTATACATTTATATTTGTTTGTTTCTAAATTCTTAGTTGTAGCTGCTATTAAAGGATTTGGTGATGTTCCAAGCGACATTATAACAGTGTCTAATTCTAAATCAAACTCTGAATCTTCAACTTCTACAGGTCTTCTTCTTCCTGATGCATCAGGTTCCCCTAATTCCATCTTAACACATCTCATTCCTCTTACCCAACCATTATCATCCACTAAAATCTCTGTTGGATTAGTTAATAAATCAAATATAACGCCTTCTTCTTTTGCATGATGAACTTCTTCAACTCTTGCAGGAAGTTCTTCTTCACTTCTTCTATATACAACATGAACTTCAGCGCCTAATCTTAATGCTGTTCTAGCTGCATCCATAGCAACGTTTCCACCACCTACTACAGCAACCTTATTTCCTGCTATAATTGGTGTATCATAAGTTCTATCAAAAGCTTTCATAAGGTTACTTCTTGTCAAGTATTCATTAGCAGAAAATACTCCATTAGCATTTTCTCCTTTTATACCCATAAATTTGGGTAATCCTGCTCCCGATCCTATAAATACAGCTTTAAAATCTTCTTCTTCCATAAGTTCATCTATTGTAGTAGATTTTCCAATAACTACATTTGTTTCTAGTTTAACTCCAAGTTTTAATACATTATCTATTTCTGTTTTAACAACTGTTTCTTTAGGCAGACGAAATTCAGGTATACCATATACTAAAACTCCACCAGGTTCATGAAGTGCTTCAAAAATTGTCACTTCATATCCTAATTTTGCTAAATCTCCCGCACATGTAAGACCTGATGGTCCACTTCCAATTACAGCTACTTTTATACCATTTGTTTTGTCAGGCTTTTCTGGAACAATATTGTTTTGTCTAGACCAGTCAGCGACAAATCTTTCTAATTTACCAATAGAAACTGGTTCTCCTTTAATTCCTCTAATGCACACACCCTCACATTGTGTTTCTTGAGGACATACTCTTCCGCAAACGGCTGGTAGTGCTGATGATTGAGCAATAGTTTTTGAAGCACCTTCTATATTATTTTCTACTATTTGACTAATGAATTTTGGAATATCAATTGATACAGGACATCCTACTATACATTTTGCATTTTTACAATTAAGGCATCTTTTTGATTCTTCTATAGCTTCTTCTAAAGTATATCCCATGCAAACTTCTTCAAAGTTTGTAGCTCTTACCTTAGGATCTTGCTCTTTTATCGGAACTCTTTTTAAAACATCCATTTATTTTATCCTCTCGCATCATATCATGTTAAACTTATAATTAAACATATTATTTTATTATTATATTAGCTACATCCACAACCGCCACCTTTATGGGTGTCGCCTTCTTTTTGTTTTAATATTTCTCTTCCTTCTTGCGTTTTATACATTTGTTGTCTTTTCATAGCTTCATCAAAATTAACTAAATGTCCATCAAATTCAGGACCATCCACACAAGCGAACTTAACTTCATTACCAACTGTTACTCTACATGCACCACACATACCAGTTCCATCAACCATTATTGGGTTCAAACTTACTATTGTTGGTATATTAAGCTCTTTAGTTAGCAATGTAACAAATTTCATCATTATCATTGGTCCAATAGCAACGCAAAGGTCGTATTTTTTATCTTCATTTTGCACCAAATTTTTAAGCAGGTCAGTTACAAGACCTTTTTCTCCTAAAGAACCATCATCTGTAGCAATATATACATTTTTAGCAACTGCTTGCATTTCATCTTTTAAGATAAGAGTGTCTTTATTTTTTGATCCAATAATAACATCTGCTTTGATACCTTTTTCAAAAAGCCACTTTACTTGTGGATAAACAGGAGCTGTTCCTACACCACCAGCAACAAAAATTATATTCTTCTTTTTTAACTCTTCTAAATCTTCATGAACAAATTCAGAGGCTAGGCCTAATGGTCCAACAAAATCTTTAAATGATTCTTTTTCTTTCATTTGTGCCATTTTTTGAGTAGACGAACCTAATGTTTGGAAAACTATTGTAACCGTTCCTTTGTTTCTATCATAATCACAAATAGTTAAAGGTATACGTTCTCCTTTTTCATCAATTTTAACAATTATAAATTGTCCAGGTTGACATGTTTTTGCAACTCTTGGTGCTAATACATCCATCAAATAGATGTTTGATGCTAACTCTGTCATTTTAGTTATTTCATACATATATTGCCTCCATACTGCGACTTATTAGATATTATTTATTAAAAGTTTGTGCGCAGTTCAAACCTTTTTATCGAATAAATTCGACTATATATTTTACAGTGTTTACTCTTTAAGATTCAACACTATATATACCATCATTTGATATGGCGAATTTTGAATAAGATCCATTTAAGGTATCAATACCAGCATCATATAAATAAGTTTCATTTCCATATTGATCATAACTTAAAACCCTATATATATAATATTCATTGTTATCTACCAATACTATTTTCGAATATACTATCTTAATAGTTGTGTCATTATTAGAATTTCCTTCTAAATCATTAATCACTCCTCTTGCTAAAAGTTCTGATAACATCATATCTTTACTTTCTTCAATAGAATAATTTCTAGGCAGTGTTAAATTAAAAGCCTCTTGAGAAACGCTACTTATAAGACCATTTTCATCAACTGTAATTGCTTTTATGATACTCGTTCCTCTTGGCATCTTTATTTCTTCTTTATATTCCTCCGATTCTAAGGTTGGAGTTTTATTGTCAAATGTATAATAGATTTTGTTACCTTCAGTAGTTTTAATACTTATCATTGTTTCTTGTGTGTAATTTCCTGTATTAGGAGTAATAACCGGTGGTTCTGGGGCACTAAATGTAATTTCATACTCTTTTGTCACAACTGTGCTTTCAATGGAATTTTCATTAACAATTATTGTTTTTAATATGTGTTTTCCTTCTTCTTTTATTTCTATAGGATTTTGATATAACATGCTAGCCGTTGTAGGTGTAGATTCATCAAGGGTATAGTAAATCTTATTATTATCTGATTGTGTCTTAGTTGATATAAGTATTGTTATTGCCTTATTATAAGAACCCGATTCAACCGAAACAACTGGTGGTTTTGGGTAGAACAAATCTAACGCAAGTATGATTTTTTCATCCTCTATACTTTTTAAAAACTTTCCCAATTTACCTACCATACCATTATTATCATAGTATGTTGCCAGATAAACATAGTAAGAAGTTTCTTTTTCATCTAATTTAACTAATTCTAAAAGATTCTCTTCATACCTGTTACTTTCTTCTTTTAGTTTGTCAAAAACTTCTAACAACAATATTCTTGATTCAAGTTCTTGTTTAGAATTATCAGAAACTTTTACCGCATCTAAAAGTCTATCAATCGCAATATCATATTTTTCATCATTAATAGCTTTTTTTCCTGCATTAAAAAATGTGTCATATCCGCTTTTTTCTTCTTTACCAAATATAAAAAGCGATGATATAATTGCTATTATAACTATTGAGACTATAGCAGTTGTAATTAATACAAATTTCTTCCTGTTGTTTTTTTGAGGAATTAATTCTTCAACATCATCTTCTTCTATAATATTGTCTTTTATTATATCTACTTTTATTTCTTCTTTTTTTGTTTCTTCTTTTCTGGTTATAAAATCAAGTTGTATTGTCTCATCATAATTTTCTATATTTATATTGTTTTGCTCAAAAGCATCTGATTTTTCTTTAATATCTTTAAAGTCTATTTTCTTGGTTTCTTTTGATGTCTTTTCACTATCTGCTTTCATTATCTCGCCAACACTATTAGCAATTTCAGCTTCTATTAGATTAAAATCCGGTACTACTCTGATTGGATTGCCACATTTCAAACAAAAAGCTTGACTATCTTTACTGATTTCACCACATTTATTACATTTCATAATCAAATCATACCTTTCTTTTAATATAAAACACAGACCATTTTTGGTCTGTGTTTTAATATATCATATTTTTTATTCACTTGCAATATTTCTTATAATAATAGCTTTAATCGAGGCTTTTCTATTTACCCATTCTTTTTACCGTAACCTTACAATATAATAATTGTCCATTAACCCTTGCTAATATAGTCGTTGTACCTGGCGTTCTTCCGGTAACCTTACCATTAGCCACGGTTGCAATTCTTAAGTTATTAGAAAACCAGATAATATTTTCTGTTGCACCATGTACGTCTAAGAAATATGAATCATATTGTTCAACTGTTATATCAAATGCACTCATAGCAAGTACGTTAATTTCACAAACAGATTCCACGCCAGAATCACTTATACAATAAACTTCTGTATTGCCTTGTCTTTTAGCAGTTACAACGCCATCTTTTGACACTGTTGCGACGCTTGTATTTGCCGAAACCCATTTAATACTATCAGTTGTTCTTGATGGTCTTACTCTTGCTGATAGTTCTCTAGTTTGGCCTGGAAGCATATTTGCCTCTTTTGCATTTATTACTACCGCTGTTGCAGGAATTGCTTTGTTTACCGTTACTTTTATTACTCCTACCACATCATTTTCATCAGTTGATTTTGCATAGACATAACATATACCTTGTTGTATACCTGTAATCATTCCGTTATAATCAACCGTTGCCACATCTGGATTAGAACTAGACCAATCAATTGTTTTAATAGTTGCATTATTAGGTAGTATCGTTGTTTTTACTCTTATAGAATTACCTTCAATTATTGTTACATAATCCGGTTCAACTTTTATTTCATTTACTGGATTAATAACTGTTATTGTTTTCGAATCATACATTCCACTTCCATCAGCTGCTCTTGCAGTTATGGTTGCTGTTCCTAGTTTTTTAGCAACTATCATACCTTTTTTATCCACACTTATAACTGATGAATTGCTACTTGTCCACACCACTGCTCTATTTGTTGCAGTCTCACTTCCAACTGTTGTTAGTAATGTTCTAGAAGTAGAAAGATTTAAATATTTCTTTTCTGAATCAATGGATAAAGAAGATACATACTCATATACTTCAACTTCACAACTTGCAATAAGTCCTCGTTCTTCAGTTGTTGCAATAATTATAGTTTTGCCTCCTCTTATACCTGTTACTATACCATTTTCATCAACAGTTGCCACTTCCGTGTCACTGCTAATGTAAGATACCTTTTTATTATCCGCATCAATTGGTGTAACAGTCGCAATTAAAGCAAGTTTTTCTTTTGCATACATAGTAACTTTTGTATAATTTAAAGTTATCCCCGTTACAGGTTCTGTAACTGTAACACTACATCTATCTATTAATCCACCATCTAAGCTTGTAACTGTAATAACAGCACTACCAGGAGATACTGTTGTAACCTTACCTGTTTGGTCTACTGTTGCAACCGCTGTGTTTGAAGATGTCCAACTTACTGTTTTATTAATTGCAGATGAAGGTGTTATAGTCGCATTAAGCCAAAACTCGGTTCCTTTTCTTACAGTAACTGCGTTAGTGTTAAGTTTTATACCTGTTACAGGCTGGTATACATTAACGTTACACATAGTTATTTGGCCACTATCTTCTGACTGTGCAATTATAGCAGCACTTCCACTTGTTACTGCTCTTACCATTCCTGTTTGATCAACCGTTGCAACTGCTGTATTAGATGAACTCCAGATTATGTTCTTATTAGATGCATTCTCTGGCAAAACTTCTCCTGTTAACCTAAAGGTTTCTCCTATCCTCATAGTAATATCTGTATAATCTATTGATATACTAGTAACTGGTTCATTGATGTAAAACTCACAAGTTGCTATCAAGTTTCCTGAATATCCTATATCAACTGTCTTTGCTATTACTGTTGCCTTACCTGGTGCAATAAATGTTACTAGCCCTGTAGGACTTACTGTAACAACTGAAGTATTAGATGATGTCCACGTAACCTTGTCATTAACTCCGTCAGTTACAGGTGTAATGCTGTATCCTAATTGATAATACCCTACTGACATGCTTGTATTTACTAATGTTTGAGATAATGTTATCCCTGTTACTGGTTGTCTAACATGTACTTTTGCAGATGCTACCTTTATTCCTTCATTAGTAATTACTGATATTACTGCATCTCCGCCCTTCACACCTGTTACAACACCACTATTATTAACAGTTGCTATACTTGTATCACTTGAAACCCAAGTCACTGGTATACTTGATGTTAATTCAGGGTTAAAAATCAAAACAAGCGGATATTGAGACCCTAGATTAACTTCTAATTCATTTGGAAATATATCAACTTCAACTACTGGATCATTAACACTTACTTCGCAATAAGCATATTTTAATAATCCATTTATATTTTGTACTGCTGTGATTGTTGCTGTACCTTTTCTAAGTCCTGTAACGCTTGCTTTCTGGCTAGTTGATAAATCTGTTTGCACAGTTGCTATTGCATCGTTACTTGAAAGCCAAGTTACACTTGCATCCTTATCTGTAACTAATGCAGTAAGGTTAATCATATCGCCTGTAAATATAATCGCTTCTGTTTTATCTAATGCAAATGAATCTATTACTTTTACTGTTATTGTAGATTCTTGGTTAAACTCACCAGGAAATAACTCAGTATTAAACAAAGAAGCTTTTATTGTTGCTGTTCCTGACTTAACTGCTTTAACTAGTCCGTTTGTAGTTACACTTGCTACTGAAGTATCACTTGAGGTCCAGTTAACACCTGGTGAATCAGTATTAGCATTTAACATATATTCATCTCCAACAGACATTACTATATCGCCTTGTTGTATTCCGAAATTCACTTTTATGTTGACAAACGCCCCATTAAGATTAGATTCATCTGGATAAAAGTAAACAGTTGTAACACCTGCTCCTTTTCCTGTAACGTTTCCTGCTGCATCAACGTCTGCTATATCAGAATCTGTAACTACCCACCTAACACTATTAGGAGCAGCTGCATTCGTATATCCCGAAAGAGCTGTAATCTTACTAGGTTCTACAATGATATTCTCAAGAGTATTAGCTTTACTTCTAACTATTACTGTCAAAGAGTTATTTTGTCCTTCTGGGGTTGTGGCTGTTATTGTAGCCTTACCAGCAGCCATAGCAGTAATAGACTTTGCCCCACTACCTGAATTGACTATATCATTCACTGCAACTACTGCAGGGTTTGAACTTTTCCAATCAAGTGTTTGTAATTCACTATTAAAATTAGTAAAAATCGTACTGTTTTCGCCTTCATTAAATACTATTGTCGAATCTGCACCATTCATTATGAATGTAACATAAATATCTCTTGTTGATGAAGCTATCTCAGTTATACCATCTGATGCATAATAAGAAGCCCTGATAGTTGCTCTACCAGAACCTTTAGCAGTAAGCGTAACCGTCTCTGCTGTATATGTTGTATATGAATTATTAAAAGCAATAACTGCCGGATCACTTGTTGTCCAGATTACATTAGATGCTTCTAGTGGCAGGCCATCAATGTCTCCTTCTACTGTTGCATTAACTTCTATGTTCTCACCAACCGATAAATATTCTGTAAAATATCTATCAATATTAACTTTAGCATTTGATGCAAATATGCTGCTTACTCCAATTATTGATAATACTAATAAAGAAGCTAATATAAGGATTTTTTTCTTATGATTTAATATAGTCTTCATAAATATTCCCTTTCATTTAAATTATTGACTATCAAATTATCTTTCGGCAAAAACTAAACTTTACTTAATAGTAATTTATTTATTTTTTTAATTTTTTATAATTAAAGACTATTAACTATAAATAAGAAGTAAACATTTGTATGCTTACTTCTTATTTTATATTATTCTTTTTATATGAATATTTTATACGTTTGCATCTGTAGCAAAAGCTTCAAGTCCCATAGGAGAAATTGTTACAAATAATCTTAAAACTTTGTCAGAATTATTCTTAACTTGTAAACTTTCCTGTCCATCTACTTGCATAATCTCGCCTACTTTTAATTGTGTTTCTTTGCCATCTGTTACAACTATACATTCTCCATCCATAACCTGTAAAAACAAAGTGGATTCTAAATGTGTATGTGCAGGCAACACTTCGTTTTTATTAATGTTTAGCACAAACGCAATTACATTATCGCTTTTAAAAAGCATTCTTTTTGCTATTTTTCCTTCTGGATTTTCAAAATAATCATTAAATACATATTTGTTCATATTATCACCCTAACCTTTCTAATTTATAAGTACAGTTACAAAATAAATAATTATCGGAGTCTGTCACATTCAAACCTTGCTCTTGTTTTTATGCAAGTTATAAGGCTTTCTATCCTGTTTTCTATATCCTTATCCTCATCAACAGTAACATCTATAGAAGCTGCCATACTGTCAATTAAAGAATCTGTAAGTTTATCTTTAATCTGATTAACAATCTCTAATTTGTCTACAAAAGTTTCAGCATCTAAAAATCTTATTAGATTCTCATCACACTCTTCTTCGTATTCAACAGAATCATCTTCTTTTAATAACTCAAATCTAAACTTTTGTTTAGATTTTGGATAAACACTTTTATCTAATTCTTCAAAAAACTCTTCGTATGGCCTTACATATATTATATTATCACCATATTCAGCTTGATATACCACTAAATCTAAAAGTGTGTTAGCATCTTTTGCTATTGCAATTATTTTGTATAAATTTCCCTTAAAATGCCTATAAATTTTATCTTTATACATCATACCCTCCATTAAACTTATAACATTTTATCAAGTGTTTCTTTAACTGCTTTTATAAATTCTTCACTTGTCAAAGAAATAGGGTTTTTAAATGATGAAATAATTGCGAGATCTTGTGTCATCTTGCCTTCTTCAACAGTCTTAATGCAAGCCTTTTCAAGTTTTATAGCAAAATTAGATAATTCAGTGTTGTTATCTAATTCACCTCTTTTATTAAGAGCACCTGTCCAAGCAAATATTGTTGCTATTGGATTGGTTGAAGTTTTTTCACCTTTTAAATGTTTGTAATAATGTCTTTGTACAGTTCCATGAGCTGCCTCATATTCATAAAAACCTTCTGGTGAAACTAATACAGAAGTCATCATTGATAATGAACCAAATGCAGTTGCAACCATATCACTCATAACATCTCCATCATAATTCTTACATGCCCATATATATCCGCCATCTGAACGAATTACTCTAGCTACCGCATCATCTATTAATGTGTAAAAATATTCAATTCCTGCAGTTTCAAACTTTTCTTTAAATTCATTATCATATATTTCTTGATAAATATCTTTAAATGTATGGTCATATTTTTTAGATATAGTATCTTTAGTTGAAAACCAAAGATCTTGTTTTGTATCTAAGGCATAGTTAAAACAACTACGTGCAAAGCTTTCAATTGATTTGTTTGTATTATGCTGACCTTGTAAAACACCTGGTCCGTCAAACTCATGAATCAGTTCTACTGTCTCGTTACCTGCTTCATCTGTAAACACTAGTTTTGCAGTTCCTTTTTTATCTACTTTTATCTCAGATGCTTTGTATAAATCTCCGTAAGCATGTCTTGCTATAGTGATTGGTTTTTTCCAATTAGTTACATAAGGTTCTATACCTTTTACGATAATAGGTGCTCTAAATACTGTTCCGTCAAGAATGGCTCTTATTGTACCGTTTGGACTCTTCCACATCTCTTTAAGATTATATTCCGGCATTCTTGCACCATTTGGTGTTATTGTAGCACACTTAACTGCTACACCATACTTCTTTGTTGCATATGCAGAGTCAAAAGTTACCTTATCATCTGTTTCATTTCTATATTCTAAACCTAAATCATAATACTCAGTTTTTAAATCTACATAAGGATTAATCAAATCATCTTTAATCCACTTCCAGAGAATTCTTGTCATCTCATCTCCATCCATCTCAACTAAAGGTGTAGTCATACTAATCTTTTTCATTATAATTCCTCCATATCTTTTAATCAATCAAAATTATAACATTTTTTATCATAATTTACAACTTACATCGAATTGTTTTTTATATTTTTGTCTTGCAACTTTTGATAATACATTAGGTGTTGCAAATACTGTTCAATATTCTCACGAAAGTTGGGATGGTTCTGGCTATCCTAAAAAACTAACAAGAACAAACATTCCAAAATCTTCAAGAATAATAAATTTATTAAACACTTATATTGCATTAACAAGCAAAAGAAACTATACTAATTCTCTTACTCATACCGAAGCAATAAACCTTATTAAATCCGAGTCAAACAAACAATTTGATCCTGAACTTGTAGAAGCTTTTTGTAAATGTTTTTTATAAGTTGTTTTATTAAAATAAAACCTTAGATTTTTTGAGCTTTTTAACATCACTTTTAAGACTAATTGACTTGCATTCATTTTTTTGCATGTTTATCTTACATTCTAAAACTTCATTACCTATTTTTAGGAAATGAAGTTTTTCTCCTTCTACTCCTTTAGATAAGTATAATGCCACCGCTCCTATTGCTGTACCATGGCTATGATTTTTTCTAGTCAGATTAATTCTTTTAATAAATATTTGTTCCCACACCTCATTATTAGTAGTATCAAAAGCTATCAAGCTTGTAATCTCTGGCTGGTATTTATTTATTATATAATTTTTAACAGTGTTAAACACATTCCTGCTTGAAGCTTTATTATCAATAACGACATGATATATATTATCATAGACTACAATAACTACCGAACCAACTTTAGGTATCTCTTCTATAAAATATTCTTTTGGTAAGGGAATCTCTATACAAATTAACATAGAATTATCGTTAATAAGCTTAGTTCTAACAAGATATTCATTTAAATTAATAAGAAACTCTTCTTTTTTTATACCTTTGTTTTTATATGCTTCATATAAATATCTTGTAAGAGACAAGGCTATATTTCCTGAAAATACAGGTATTGCCATCTCAACTTTTGCATCATGTGTCATTACATTTTCTTTACTACTTTGATTTAAATTTATTTCTTTTAAAAAAGCTACATGTTCTGCTCTTATAGCTTTGTTTCCAATCATTTGCAAGGTTACATCTTTGTAATCTTTACTAAGGACTTCATTTAATACAATTACATTTCTTTCTCCATGAATACTCGATAAGTTTATTCTATATTCATTTGCTTTTGTACCAAAAATCAAATCAACAATCTTTGATAAGCCAATATATACAAAAGTGTTAATAACTGACATGATAATAATAGCCAAAAATGCTATAGGCGTAAGAGGTACAAAATCATATATTTCAGGTAAAAATACTGCTACTAAAACAAATGTAGTGGTTAGAACTAATAACATTATATCTCTTAGTTTATTATGTGGTCGTGTTATATGGATTAAAACCAAAAGAGAGGCATAAGCAGTTAAATACGTTGCAATAGTTCCAAAGCTTTTACCTGTAAATCCAAATGTATACGCTATTAGACTAGACATAATAACATTAACTGCAATTAACAATCCGCCTGGGAGGGCATATCTTAAGACGTTAACTAAAAACACACCTCTAATTCTATTAAGATTAGGTTCTAATGCTAGGATAAATGAAGGAATACCAATCCCTAAAGTTCCAATTATAGTTAACTGAATTGGTGAAAATGGATAAGACAAAGGCAAAAAAAGAAAAATTGTAGCAAGCAAAAATGCATAAATGGTTTTTACAAGATATAAACTTGCCGATCTTTGAATGTTGTTTATAGTTCTTCTTCCTTCTGCAACTATATGAGGTACTGCAGAAAAATCTGAATCTAATAGGACTATTTGTGAAACATTTCTAGCCGCATCACTTCCCGCTTGCATAGCTATACTGCAATCCGCCTCTTTTAAGGCTAAAACGTCATTAACTCCATCACCTATCATTGCAACTGTTCTTTTTAGTGCTTTCAACCTTTTTATTATCTCTAGTTTTTGATCTGGTTTTACTCGGCCAAATATCTTGTAAGAGTCAACGGCTTTTATTAATTCATCTTTTGATAAATTACTTGTATCAATATAAGAACAATCAACAAGGCCTGCTTTTTTAGACAATTTAGCCACTGTTATAGGATTATCGCCCGAAATAACCCTGACATCAACTCCTTGACTGTAAAAAAACTCAATTGTTTCTTTTGCATCTTTTCTTATTTCATCTTCTAACAATAAAAACATTAGGGCTTTTACTTCCTTAGGCAAATCATAAGAGTCTTCTTCAATATGAAATCCACTTTTTGCAAACACTAATACTCTATAACCTTTTTCTGATAGTTCTTCGATTTGTTTCTTATATTTTTCATAATCATCTTTCAATACATATTCAGCGGCTCCTAGTATTAAGCAACCAACACCTTCAAAATCTGCTAAACTCCATTTTCTTTTTGAAGAAAACTTTATCACTTTTAATGCTTGTAAGGTTTCTGATATGTTATAACTTGTTTTTAATGCATCATAAGTTGAGTTGTTGTCTTTTAAAGCTCCTAAAAATTCTCTGATATAAAATTCTATATTATCATTATTTTCATCAACTACTATAGATGAATTATGTTTCAAACTTCCTGTTGTTAATGTTCCTGTTTTGTCTAAGCATAAAGTATCTACTGTGGCAAGAGTTTCAATGCAATACAGTTCTTGAACCAGAGTCTTTTTTTTGCCAAGCCTTATTACACTTACAGCTAGGACAACTGTTGTAAGCAAAAGTAATCCTGCAGGAATTAAGCCAACTAATGATGCCACTGTCTTAACTACAACATCACTTTTTGTGTTTTCTTGTAAATTTGATTGCTTAAAAAACATGGCAATCGCAATAGGAACAAGGCATATAGAAACAAACCTTATTATATATCTAAGTGTTTTTAATATCTGAGAGTTTGGTTTTTTTATATATTTTATACTTCCTATTATTTTGTTTACGTAATTGTCTTTACCCACATTAACTACTTTTGCAATTACATCACCTGTTTGTATATAACTTCCAGACAGTATCATATCTCCAGCTTTTTTAATAATACTATTACTCTCGCCTGATAAAAGGCTTTCGTCTACTTCGCACTCGCCTTCTATAATTATAGAATCTGCGCATATCTGATTACCTGTTTTTAATACAAAGACATCATCTAGCACAATATCTTCTTGATTTATTAACACAGTCTTTCCTTCTCTAATAACGCTAGCTTTTGGAGCTGATATTAAAGACAACCTATCTACTATTGTTTTCGCTCTAATTTCTTGCACTAACCCAATAATAGTATTCCAAAACACTACGCCCATAAAAAGCATATTCTTATAAGAACCTACTAAAACTAAGGATATTGCAAGAAATGTACTCACAACATTAAAAAGTGTGAATACATTCGTAATAACAATATGACCTATACTTTTTGATCTTGCGGTAAAATCTCCATTTACCTTGCCAGCTTTTGTTCTTTCTAAAACTTCCTTGTTAGTAAGTCCTAATTCTTTTTTTTTATCCATAACCCCTCCTAATTATGAACTAGCTTTTTGTTTATCTAAAAATTTCAAAAGTTCTTCTTCACCTATTGTAACATACGCGTCTTCTTCCACTTCATCAATTCCCAAAAAATCTTTTAGTGACATGTCAATATTTCTAATTCCCCACTCATAAACAAAGTTATCTATATCTTCAAATTCTATTTCACCATTCAAATACAGTTTTTTAAATGTTCCTTCTACTATATCTTTACCATACATATTATCACCTCAAAAATTTTCTTTTTATTTTAAGGTTATTCTAACATATTAAAAGCCAAGGTACAATAAATAAAATCCTAGGATTAGTATAACAAGACCCATAATATACTTGCTTAATTTGCTAAAAATACCATATTTATTATTGCTAGATAGTTTTTTTACAAATGTCACACTAGTTCCTGCAACTATTGATAATATACCATTTCCAAGCGAATACAAAACCATTAATAGTATTCCATAAACCACACTACCTTGTCCCGCAATTATTGCCAAAATTGCTATTAATACCGGTGTTGAACAAGGTGACGAGAATAAACCACCTAATATACCTGTGATAAATGCACCCGCATATCCCGTTTTTTTGTTTTTTGATACAAAATATGTTGAAGGAATAACATTAATAACTTCCCAGGTTTGAAGTGCCATTAGTAACATAAGTATTCCTAAAAACACATACCATCCTTGATTTGAAAAATTCATAATTTTTCCCATCAAAGATGCAATAGTTCCAAGAATAGTAAATGTTACTGAAGATCCTATAACAAAGACAAGAGATAGTTTAAAGGCTCTTTTCGTATCTTTGTTTTCGCTTCCACCCACATAACCTATTATTAACGGCAAACTTGAAAGACAACAAGGTGAAAACGAAGTTAAAACTCCGCCTACAAAGACTATTAAAGGAGCAAGCATTTTGTATTCTGCCATTAGTTTTGTAAAGTTTTCTATAACCTGATCCATCTATTCAACTCCCATATCTTTTAGAATTAATGAAATTTCATCTTTTGTAAGTATTCCTTGATGCGCTGTAAAGGCATGCTCTTTTGTAACACTATTTGAGTAGGTTTTAAAATCAATCTTTGAAGCTACCTCTTCACTTGGCAAATAAGGAGTCCCGTCTTTATTTACAAAAATTTGGGTAGGTATTAATGTAATAGGAAATAAAGATGCAGCACTTTTATATTTTTGAACATCGAGGTAGGTTACTATAACTTCACCTGCATACTCAGTATATATTTCTTTTAATGTAGGCGCCATTATCTTACATGGTTCACAGGTACTAGAACCAAAATTTAACATCATAGGTTGATTTTCTTTTTTAAGTTCCTCAATATCAACTTTACTTACATATAATTCGTTTTTTGCATCTTCATCCTTAATAACCGGATCTTCTTTTTTTATAGAAAAAATCAAAAAAACTCCAATTATAACAAAAGATACTATTAAAATGTTTATATACTTTTTTAGTTCCTTTTTATCATTATTGTTTTTATCTTGCTTTGTTTCACTTGAGTTATTTGTTTCACTTGAGTT
>CAZIGN010000001.1:86442-88758 GCA_964538805.1 uncultured Lachnospiraceae bacterium | reverse complement strand
TTAGAAAGAGGAGCGTTTGATTTTGTTACAAAACCGGAAAACTATTTTGACGCTAAAGAAGCAGGTTTTAAAGAAACATTATTAGCTCTTTTATGTACAGCTATTAGACTTGAATATCCTGAACCAGATATTCATAAATCAATGAAACCTATTGATAAGCCTTATGTGAATTATGTTCATAGACCAATTACCAATCCAGTTCTTAATACCACAGAACATATTAAAAAACCCGGAACTTTTCAAGTAAAACCTCCCAAGGGAGTTGTATTTAAGGAGAAAAAAAGGTTTTATGGTAGCAAAGAAGGAAAGAATAAGATTGTAGCACTTGCTTGCTCAACCGGAGGACCAAAATCACTTCAAGAAGTTATCCCAATGCTTCCGAATAATCTAGATGCGCCTGTTGTCTTAGTACAACATATGCCAAAAGGTTTTACTTATACATTAGCAGCTAGATTAAACGAGGTTAGCAAACTTAAAGTAAAAGAAGCTAGTCAAGGTGATATTCTTCAAAAAGGTTGGGTTTATATAGCACCAGGTGGAAGCCAAATGAGAATCGAAAATGAACGAAGAGGAATAAGCAGGGTAGTCTTAACAGACGAACCAGCAAGAGATGGACTAAGACCTTGTGCAAACATAATGTATGAATCACTTATGGAATCTGATTATGATGAAATAACCTGTGTAGTATTAACAGGAATGGGTGCGGATGGTACTATGGGCATTGGTCAATTAGGTGAAAAAAACAATATCTATGTTATCGCTCAAGATGAAACAACAAGTGTTGTGTATGGTATGCCAAAAGCAGTAGCTGAAGCAAAGCTTGTGGATGAAATAGTTCCACTTAACAAAATTGCAGATGCAATATCAAAGAATGTGGGGGTGCTAAACAATGGACGTTAGCCAATATTTAGAAATATTTATCGAAGAATCAAAGGAACATTTATTATCATTAAATCAACAATTATTAATATTAGAAAAAGAACCTCATAACGTTGAAACAATTAATGAGATTTTTAGAGCTGCACATACAATTAAAGGTATGGCAGGAACAATGGGATATAAAAGGATGCAAAGTCTTACTCATAGTATGGAGAATGTACTTTCTGAAATAAGAAACAATAAGATGAATGTGACGGCTTCATTAGTTGATGTTTTATTTCAATGCTTAGATGCATTAGAAGAGTATCTATCAAATATTCAACAAAATTCAGATGAAGGTAACAATGATTACGAGACTATTTTAGTTCAACTTAATGATTTTCTTGAAGGAAAAAATACTGAAGTTAAAATTGATGCTAATATAGATGCTACTAATAAAAGTGAGAACAAAACTGAAAATGTAAACATTGATCTTAACTTATCAACACCATTAGCTGAATTTGAAAAAAGAGCAATTATAGAAGCTCTGACTATGGATTTAAATGTTTATCATATTAATGTGTTTATTGATGAAACTTGTATTTTAAAAGCTGCAAGATCGTTTTTGGTTTTTAAAGCTTTAGAAGAAAAAGGTGAAATTATTAAATCGGATCCTTCAGTTCAAGATATTGAAGATGAAAAATTTGATTTCTTATTTACTATTGTATTGATAACAAAAGAAAGTTTAGAAGCTGTTATTGAAGCAGTTAAAAAGGTTTCAGAAATCAAGGAAGTTACTGGAAATGCTATACAACTTGATGCAAAAGAGTTAAATACAGTTAAAGAAGATAATTACGATAAAGACAATAATGAAAAGCAAGAAAGTGTAAAACAAAGTCAAGAAAGTGAAGCTACAAAAAACACTCAAGACAATAATAAAGAAGAAGTAACATCTCCATCTGTCAAAAAAGAAACTGCTGTTTCAAAGCAACAATCAAAACAACCTGCACAGTCTAAAAATGCAAACACAAAACCTGTAGTTAATAGATCAGTTAGAGTTGATATAGAAAAACTTGATGTACTTATGAATCTAGTTAGTGAACTTATAATAGCAAAAAATGGTTTGGTATCAGTAAGTAACAGTGAAGATAGTAAATCAAGCCAAGGATTCAATGAACAAATTGAATACCTAGAAAGAGTAACAACTAATCTTCATGAATCAGTAATGAAAGTTAGAATGATGCCTATTGAAACTGTAACTAATAAGTTTCCAAGAATGATAAGAGACTTAGCAAAGAACCTTAATAAAGAGATGGAATTAACGATTACTGGTGAAGAAACTGAACTTGACAGAACAGTAATTGATGAGATTGGTGATCCATTAATGCATTTGCTTAGAAATTCTGCAGATCATGGACTTGAAAAAGCTGAGATACGTGCTAGTAGAGGAAAGAAAAA
>CAZIGN010000001.1:78470-86342 GCA_964538805.1 uncultured Lachnospiraceae bacterium | reverse complement strand
CTTGGTGGTGATATAGATGTAAAAACAAAGTTGACAGAAGGAAGTACCTTTGTTATTCATTTACCATTAACACTTGCAATTATCCAAGCACTTATGGTAGAACTTGGAGACGAAAAATATGCAATATCTCTTGGGTCTATTCAAACAATAGAAGATATTCCAGTTAGTGATATAAAATATGTGCAGACAAAAGAAGTGATTAATCTTCGTGGTTCAGTTATTCCTATTGTTAGATTAGATAAAGTTCTTGATATTGAAAGCTCAAATAAAGATATTGAAAACTTAACCGTAGTAATAGTAAAAAAAGGCGAAAAACTTGCTGGTTTAGTTGTGGATAATTTGATAGGGCAACAAGAAATAGTTATTAAATCTTTAGGAAAATACTTAGCAAATAGCAGTAAGATAATCGGTGGTGCAACAATTCTTGGAGACGGCGAAGTTGCTCTTATACTTGATGCAAACTCACTTGTATAAAGTAATTATTGCAAACAATTGAAAATGTCATATATTTTAACCTTTTATTAGGAAAAAAGAAAGGAATGGAGTATCATTATGGAAAATATAAAAACAGAGATAGGTTCAAATCAATTTATAGTCGTAAATGTAGGGATTGAACAATTTGGTATAGATATTCAATACATTGATAATATAGTAAGAATGCAAAAAATAACAAGAGTTCCAAAGGCACATTCTTATTATAAGGGAGTAATTAATCTTCGAGGAGAAATTATTCCGGTAATGAGTATTAGGGATAAATTCAAGTTAGATGCAGATGAGTATACTGATAAGACAAGAATCATTATACTAAAACCTGAAGGTCAAGATCCAATAGGAATTATTGTTGATTTTGTAAAAGAAGTTATTAATTTATCTGAAGAAAATATAGAGAAAATTCAATATGACAGTAAAGATGATCAGGCTAGATATATATTTGCAGTTGGCAAACATCAAGACAATTTGATTTCTTTATTAAACATTAATGGGGTGGTAGCAGATAATTAAGCTAACTTGAAAGGATGAATGTATGACGAGAATAAGTTTAGACGATTTAAATGGGATGCAATATGATGTGTTAAAAGAAATTGGAAATATTGGTGCGGGAAATGCAACAACAGCTCTAGCAAAACTTATAAATGCAAAAATCGATATGAAAGTTCCTAAAGTTGATTTATTAGGATTTAGTGATATTGCACAGGCTATGGGTTCGGAAGAAATGGTTATGGTTGGTATCTTATTATTGCTTGAAGGTGATGTTAAAGGAATGATGATGTTTCTATTAGAAATGGATGCAGCAAGACATTTAGTAAACACACTTATGGGAATAGAAAGTGATAATCTAGATTTTGATGAAATGGAGTTATCGGCTCTTAATGAGATAGGTAATATTATTACAGGCGCATATTTATCGGCTCTTTCGGATTTAACTAAACTAACAATTGTTTCTTCAGTTCCAAGTTTAAGAGTTGATATGGCAGGTGCTATTTTAAGCATACCAGCAATTGAATTTAGTAAGGTAGGAGATAAGGTATTACTTATACAAACTCAATTTGATGATGAGACTAACATCAATGGTTATTTTGTCTTAATACCAGAATTAGAGTCATACGATGTAATTTTAGAATCATTAGGAATGTAGGAGAATTGTATGAGTGAAACTATAAAAGTAGGAATGGCGGACTTAAATGTATGCAAGTCTCCAGATGAGCTAACTACGCTAGGACTTGGTTCTTGCGTAGGAATTGCGCTATATGATCCAATAACCACAGTAAGTGGTTTGGCTCATATAATGCTTCCGGATAGTACAAAGATAAAAAACAATAACAGTTTAGCAAAGTGTGCTGATACCGGTATTCCAGAGACCATAAGATTAATGATTGATTTAGGAGCAAATAGAAGAAGAATAACTGCAAAAATTGCTGGTGGAGCACAAATGTTTTCTTTTGGAAATAAAGTTGATGATATTATGAGCGTGGGATTAAGAAATGTAGAAGCGGTTAAATATATTCTTAACCAATTAGATATACCTATTTTAGCAGAAGATACGGGAATGAATTTTGGTAGAACAGTTATATTTGATTCAAAAAATGGAAAACTGACAATTAAGTCTGTAGGCAAAGAGTTAAAAATAATATAAAAACACAAGTGACATGTTAATGATTTTTATAAGATAGGATACTAATATTATGGAGAAAAGAAAACTTATACCAGCATTTGTTTGTTTGCTAGCCGGATTAGTAGCTTCAATTGTAACATTTATATATGATTATGAAAGCACGCAAGCTTTGATTATAGTATTTATTAGTATAATAGTTTTTTATTTTTTTGGAATCATCATAAAAGTAATAGCTGACAAGTTTTTAGTTATAAAAAAAGATAAAAAAGAAGAAAAGACTAATGAAGAAGATGAAGAAGAAAAAGAAGCTGGTGTTGTAAAAGAAAAAAATGTCGAAAAAAAATAAAAAAAGTAATTTATTACCTTAACATTACTTTGATTGTAAATAGAGAGGTGCATATTTATGGATGAGGCGGGTAAGAACAAGCTATGGCTTGAGTATGCAAGAACTAATTCTTCAGATATAAGAGAAAAAATAATTTTAGAATATGCCCCTTTAGTAAAGATAGTAGCAGGAAGATTAAGCATTTATTTGGGCAATAATGTTGAATATGATGATTTAGTAGGTTATGGAATATTCGGACTTATAGATGCTATAGATAAATTTGACTATTCTAAAGGTATAAAATTTGAAACTTATGCAAGCTTGAGGGTAAGAGGGTCTATATTAGACCAAATAAGAAAAATGGATTGGATTCCGCGTTCTTTAAGACAAAAACAAAAAAAGATTGATCAAGCAATTTCAAAAATCGAGACCGAAACGGGCAAACCAGCTACCGATGAAGAAATAGCAATAGAAATTGGAATTACAACAGATGAATTAATTAATTGGCAAGGCCAAGCAAAAGTTACTAACATTGTTTCATTAGATGAATTTGTAGAAACTACAGGTGAAAAGGGTATACAACCAGTTAAAAATAAAACCTTTGACACTCCAGAAGAAGTGGTAGAACAAAATGAATTAAAGGAGATATTACAAAAGTCTCTAGAGAATTTGACGGACAAAGAGAAAAAAGTTGTTCTTTTATACTATTATGAAGAATTAACATTAAAAGAAATCAGTAACATCTTAGAAGTATCTGAATCTAGAATATCACAATTACATACAAAGGCACTACAAAAAATGAAGCAAATACTAGGTGAAAAAATTAAATATCTAATTTACTAGAGTAAGGAGATGTCATGGAAAACGGGAATGCTTTTTTTCAATTAATAATAAATGATGATCAGGTTAGTTTAAAAGTTTATCCACCTGTAAACGATGGAGAAAAGATTAAATATGATGAGATTATAAATTATTTAAAAAAAGCAGGGGTTGTAAATTATGATATAAAAGTTATAAATGCACTTATTAACGAAACTAATGAGGTGGTAACAAAAATTATTTCTAACGACACTATTCATCCAGTGAATGAAATGATGGAAATAATTCAAACAGCAGATTTGATGTATGCAATAGCTCGGTTTTTTCCACCAAGTAATAATGGTGAAAGAATGGGGTTTGAGGAGATTGTAAGGACAATTAAATCACATGGAATAGTATATGGACTAGATGAAGATGTAATTAAAGAATTCATAGAAAGACCTGTATATTGTAGAAGTATAATAGTAGCAAAGGGTCTTGCAGTTAGAGAAGGAAAAGATGCAAGCGTAAAATATTTATTTAATACTGACAGATCAGCAAAACCAAGACTAAATGAAAATGGATCTGTTGATTTTCATAAATTAGATAATATTGCTCATGTCAAAGAAGAAGAAGTTTTAGCTATTTTAACTCCAGAAGATTCAGGTGATAATGGTAAAAATATTCGTGGAGTAGACATTAGACCTAAAAAAGTTAATAGAATTAAATTTAAAAAGACAAATAATGTTAAAGTATCAGAAGATGGATTACAACTTATTGCTACAATTAGTGGACACGCAACCTTAGAAAATGATAGCGTGTTTGTTTCGGGTTTGTTTGAAATTCCAGCAGATGTTGATGCTTCAACAGGTGATATAGAGTATGAAGGAAGTATAGTTGTAAAAGGAAACGTAAGAACAGGCTTTTCTTTAAAAGCTAAAGGTGATATTACTATAAATGGTGTGGTAGAAGGTGCTAATATAGAAGCAGGTGGTAATATAGTCTTGAAATATGGAATACAAGGAAAAGCTAAAGGAAGCCTTACTGCAGGTGGTAATTTGATTTCGAAATTTATTGAAAGTGCCAAAGTAAGAGTGGAAGGTTTTATAGAAACGGATACTATATTACATAGCGATGTTGTAGGCAAAGAAGGAGTTTTTGTTAGAGGCAATAACGGCAACCTTATAGGTGGACACGTTAGAGCAACATCAATAATCGAAGCAACAAGTATAGGTTCTGCAATGGGGTCTGCAACAAATGTTGAAGTTGGTGTTGATCCTAAGGTTCAAGAACAGACAATAAAACTAAGAAAACAAATAAAAGATATTGCAGATGAGATTGAAACATTAGCACAATTTAAGCAAGTGCTTGAGAGAAAAAAAGCTTCAAACTCATTAGATCCAAATATGATGATCAAATTTCGTAAGGTTTTACAACAATTAATAGAGTTGAAAACCAAGCAAGATGAAATTAATAAAGAATATGAAGAGTGCTTGCTTATGTTAAAGGAAAATGCAAATGCAAAAATCTTAATCAAGAAAGTTATATATCCAGGTGTTAAAATTATTATGGGCGAAGACTATCTAGTAATAAATGATGCATATGATCATTGTCAGTTTTCGAAAAAATCTGGAGAAATAAAACTTATGTCTTATTAATTGTTATTGATAATCAATATAAAAAGTGGGTGAAAATATGATAAATCCTTTAGAGTTCCAAGGTGTTATACAAAGAAGTCAAGATTCATCAATATTAAAGCATAACGAGAACATGAAAGGTGTTGTTGATCAATCGAACTTTCAAAGCCAGATGGTAAAAGAAATAGAGCATAAGCATGATCAAGTAAACAAAAAAGAAAATGCTGGTAAAAAAGACACAAAATATGACGCAAAAGAAAAAGGCAATAATGAATATTTTGTAGATCCTAATCAAAAAAATAAAAAAACGAAAAAAAAAGAAGATGAAGATGGGCAAGTTAAAATCAAAAAAAACACCGGTTTTGATATGCGCATATAGAAAGGGTGTTATGTCAGGTTTAGAAATAATGTTAGTTATAATAGCAATTATACTAGTTACATTAAGTTTTGTTTTTTCTGAAAAAGTATTTGCTAATAGTAAAACACAAGATGCAGCAGGCACACTAGAAATATCTAGAGAGGATATAAAAAAAAGGGTGGATTTAGAATTGAACGAGATCCTTGATGAAAAATTAGAAGAAACAGAAGTTAAATTAGATAAAATTACAAATATAAAGATAATGGCTGTTGGAGATTATTCAGATAATGTTATAAAAGAAATAAATAAAAATCATGATGAAGTAATGTTTCTTTTTGAAATGTTAATTGATAAAGAAAAATCAGTGAAAAATATAATAAGAGAAATAGAGAATATTAAAAGAAGCATTATAAGCATAGATAAAAACACTGAAGATATTAATTCTAATAAAGAGATTTTTAAGGATGACAATAAACAAAACATTAAAAAAAATCCAATGACAGAGCAGAATATTAAGGAACAAAGGCAAAGCAATCTTAATAATAACAAACAAAAAATAAATGAGACATCTGACTATTATGATAAACTAATAGCAAATAATTCCAAAAATGACAGTTATTATGATGATTTCGAAAATCAAAATTCATTTCAAATTAATCAAGAACAAAAAGATAACAATTTCTTTGAAGAAAATCCTTTTGAAAATAAAAACGACAAAATACTAGAGTTAAATAAAAAAGGAAAGAGTACTCTTGAAATTGCAAAGTCTTTGGGTTTGGGTATGGGTGAAGTTAAATTAGTAATTGATCTTAATAAATCAAAGAGTAAGGTAAGTGTGTAATGAGGTTAAAATATTTTATCAGAGGATTAGGTATAGGAATAATAGCAACTACATTTGTATTATATTTTGCATACTCAGAAAGACTTTCAGATGCTCAAGTTATTAAAAAAGCAAAAGAACTCGGACTAGTAGAAAGTACAAAAGAAAATACAACAAAATCAGAGACCACAACAAAATCAGAGACCACAACAAAAAAAGAAACCACAACACAGTTAGAAACTACAACACAGTTAGAAACCACAACACAGTTAGAGACTACTACTAGTGTCGAAAAACCGTTGCAAACAGAGACTAATGATAGTGGAAAGTTGTCTTTTACAATATATAAAGGTTATACGTCAGATGATGTATCTTTTGAATTGAAAGAGGCAGGATTGATTGAAGATATTTCTGAATTTAATAACTATTTAATTGCTAATGGATATTCAAAAAGGTTAAAAGTGGGAGTCTTTGAAATAGAATCAGGTAGTGATTATGAAAAAATTGCAAAAATTATAACAAGAGAGTAGAAATTTTTATGAAAAAAACTTGAATATAAACTAATATTGTGTTAAAATTTAAAGGCTGCATAATAGTGTGCAGAAAAAACACGTATATTGATTTGCTAAACGGTGACTAATAGTTTCTTAGCAAAAGAGACATATACGGAAGAATATAACCAAACGGAGGAAAAAAAATGAGCGTTATTTCAATGAAACAATTACTCGAAGCAGGTGTACATT
Organism: uncultured Lachnospiraceae bacterium; assembly: GCA_964538805.1. GTDB lineage: Bacteria > Bacillota > Clostridia > Lachnospirales > Lachnospiraceae > CAZIGN01. The sequence goes on along the minus strand of CAZIGN010000001.1, from coordinate 79,548 downwards.
TTGGACACCAAACAAGAAGATGGAACCCTAAGATGGCTGAGTACATCTACACAGAAAGAAACGGTATTTATATTATCGATCTTCAAAAGTCTGTAGGTAAAGTTGACGAAGCTTACTATGCTATTAGTGATGTTGTAGCAAACGGAGGAGAAATTCTCTTTGTTGGAACTAAAAAACAAGCACAAGATGCTATTAAATCAGAAGCAGAACGTTGTGGAATGTATTATGTAAACGAAAGATGGTTAGGCGGTATGTTAACAAACTTTAAGACCATCCAAAGCAGAATACAAAGATTAAAAGCAATAGAAAAGATGTCTCAAGATGGAACTTTCGACGTATTACCTAAAAAGGAAGTACTAGAACTTAAAAAAGAATGGGATAAATTAGAAAAGAACCTTGGTGGAATCAAAGAGATGAAAAAGATTCCTGAAGCTATATTCGTAGTAGACCCTAAAAAAGAAAGAATTTGTATTCAAGAAGCTCAAAACTTAGGAATTAAGTTAATAGGTATCGCTGATACTAACTGTGATCCAGAAGAACTTGATCACGTAATCCCAGGTAATGATGATGCTATACGTGCAGTTAAACTTATCGTTGGTAGAATGGCTGATGCAGTTATTGAAGCTAGACAAGGTGAGCAATTAACTGAAGCAACAGAAGAAAATGTTGAAGTTGCAAATGAAGTTGTAGAAGCATAATTAAGAGAAAATACAATACTATTTTAGGAGGATATAAAATGGAAGTTACAGCATCTATGGTAAAAGAACTAAGAGGTATGACAGGCGCTGGTGTTATGGATTGTAAGAAAGCTTTACAAGAAACAAACGGCGATTATGATAAGGCTATAGAATTTTTAAGAGAAAAAGGACTTGCTTCAGCAGCTAAAAAGTCTGGTAGAATTGCAGCAGAAGGATTAGTTGCAGCTATCGTTAAAGATGATAATAATGCAGCGATAGTTGAAGTAAACAGTGAAACTGATTTTGTTGCTAAAAATGAAAAGTTTATTGCTTTTGTAGAAAAAGTTATAAATCAAGTAATGGAAAGTAATTCATCTTCAGTAGAAGAGTTATTAGAAGAA
>CAZIGN010000001.1:73301-78370 GCA_964538805.1 uncultured Lachnospiraceae bacterium | reverse complement strand
TACATTGAAAGTGAAAAAGCTATATTAACAGCTCAAGCTAAGAATGAGAACCCAGATAAGCCAGATAATATTATTGAAAAAATGATTATCGGACGTCTTAAAAAACAACTCAAAGAAGTTTGTTTGTTAGATCAAACTTATGTTAAAGATGGTGATTTAACAGTAGCTAAGTATGTTGAACAAGTGGCTAAAGATCAAGGTGCTAACATAACAATTAAAAAGTTTGTACGTTTTGAAACAGGCGAAGGAATTGAGAAAAAAGAAGAAAACTTTGCTGATGAAGTTGCAAAACAAATCAATGGTTAATCAATAATAATATTTTGCTATATAAAAAGTTAACGATTCTAAAAAATCGTTAACTTTTTTTAATGGAAAAGTTTGCTGGTTAGCTAATAGTATATATCGTAAAGTTATAAATAATCATCATAATTTTTATTTTTATTCAAAAGATTATGTTATATACTTAAAATGAAAAAGAAATAATTATAGTAATTAACTTTAGAAAACTAGTATGGTTATTATGATTTATATTCGTCATTAAAAGAAAGGCTAACTAAGTATTTTGAATTATTATTTAGTTTGTTTGAGGTAAAGTTATGATTAAAAAAGTTTTGTTTAGTGGAATACTAATCAGTAGTATTTTTTTGGGTATTGTAGGTTGTTCAAATAGTGGAAGTGATGTTGATAAAAAAAATGATGAAACCAAATCAAGTAATATCAAAACAGAAGCCATAATAATTGAAAAAAGCATTAATAATAATCCGATACTAGGATATGATAATGATAAAAAAATGAGATATAGTGCCGATCCTGCGGCTTTAGTAGTTGGAGATACAGTTTATTTGTACAGTGGACATGATACTTCATCTGGGAACAATTATGTTATACCAGAATGGCAATGTTATTCTTCAAAAGATCTGGTAAACTGGAACTTTGAAGGAGTCATTATGAAGGGATCCCAAATAAGCTGGGCATCAGATCCTAATGCTGCATGGGCTTCTCAAGTTTCGACTAGATATAGTGAGGAAAAAGGTAAGGATTTATACTATCTATATTTTTGCACATGGGATAAAACTTCAGAAGGTAAACAGTCAATTGGTGTAGCTGTATCAGAAAGCCCTACTGGTCCATTTACAGATATTGGCAAACCATTAGTAAAAGGTACAGTTACTACAAATGAATCGTCTTCTTGGAACGATATTGATCCAACGGTATGGATTGAAGAAGATGAAAGTGGTGTAGAGAGAAGATATTTATCTTGGGGCAATGGTAAATTGTACGTTTGTGAGCTAAATGAAGATATGGTTTCAATTAAGGATATTAACTTAGACGGTAAAATAACTTTTGGAGTAGATATAGTTGAAAAGAAAGCACCGGAATCATTTACGGAAGCACCTTGGATTTATAGACGACAAGATGAAAACGGAAAATACTATGGTGATTATTATCTATTTTATGCATTTGGTTGGAGAGAACAGATGGCTTATGCTACTACAGATGATCTTATGAATGGAGAGTTTGAGTATAAAGGGATAATTATGGAACCAACTGCTACTTCAAATACAAACCATATGTCTGTAATTGATTTTAATAAAAAAACTTATTTTATCTATCATAATGGTTCTTTGCCTAAAGGCAGTGGATATAGAAGAGTAACCTGTATGGAAGAGTTGATTTTTAATGAAGATGGAAGTATTCCTTATATTAAAGAAACTGCTACAGGAGTTTTTGGATTTACTAACACAATATCTAGTTCTTCTGGTGAAATGTTATATCATAAAAATTTTAAGAATTCTAGTAGTGATTCGGCATATCCTCTTTTAAACATTAATGTAGGGACTAATATTAAAGGAACTACACAAGATGATGGATTATGGGTAATAACACCTGGAAGATATCAACCCGAAAATGAAAATCATGTATCAATTCAATCCTACAACAAGCCTGGATTATACTTTACTGATGGAATGGCAGGTATAAAGCTCTCGCAGGATTCTACAGGCTATATGGGCAAGCAACAGACCTTTAAGACTGTAAAGGGATTGAATGGCAAAGGGGTTTCATTTGAAAGTTTAACAGAAGAAGGTAAATTTATAACGCTAGTTAGCAATATATTAAAACTAACAGATGGTAGTGATAAAGATGCGGCTTCTTTTATAATTAATAAATAGAGCAAGCAATAAAATCTAAATTAATAAAAAAATAATAGAAAACCAAAACTAAAATCAATAAGTTATATAGTAAATAAAAAACCCCGCAAATTAAATTTGCGGGGTTTTAACTATGCTAGATATTCTTATATATCCCATTCCCAATCTTGAACGATTGGAAGATCAACACCATATTCTGCAATATAATGTTTGTGTTCAACAAGTAAATCCTTCATTTCTTGAATTACATAAGAAGCAGTATTTCCAAGAGCTGGAACACTGTTTATAACAGCTTCTACTAAGTGGAAACGGTCAATCTTATTTTGTACACGCATATCGAAAGCAGTAGTGATAGTACCTTCTTCTTCGTATCCGAATACTTTAAGATTTCTGTTCTTTCTTAAATATGTTAATTCGTGGATCATTGTTGGGTATCCGTGGAAAGAGAAGATGATTGGCTTATCAGTTGTGAATAAAGCATCATATTCAACATCACTTAATCCGTGAGGATGTTTGTTGTTTGATTCTAATTTCATTAAATCTACAACGTTAATGAATCTAACTTTTAAGTCAGGTAATTTCTTTCTTAAGATAGTTACAGCAGCTAAAGTTTCAAGTGTTGGTGTGTCACCACAACAAGCAAGGATAACATCAGGTTCTTGACCTTGATCGTTACTTGCCCAATCCCAGATACTAACACCTTGAGTACAATGTTTAACAGCTTGTTCCATAGTTAACCATTGTTGTCTTGGGTGCTTAGATGCTACTATTACGTTAACATAGTTTTTGCTCTTGATACAGTGATCAAAAGTAGATAATAAACAGTTAGCGTCTGGTGGAAGATACATTCTTACAACATCTGCTTTTTTGTTAGCGATATGATCAAGGAAACCTGGATCTTGGTGTGTAAATCCGTTATGATCTTGTTGCCAAACATTTGAAGTTAAAAGAAGGTTAAGAGATGCAATCTTTTGTCTCCAAGGAAGTTCAGAACAAACTTTCAACCATTTTGCATGTTGAGCAGCCATTGAATCTACGATACGAATGAAAGCCTCATAACTTGCAAAGAAACCATGTCTACCAGTTAATAAATAACCTTCTAACCATCCTTCACACATATGTTCGCTTAACATACCATCCATTACTCTACCATCGAATCCTAAGAATTCATCAGTATCATAAGTGTCATTATTCCAGTTACGGTTAGTAACTTCAAATACTTTAGTTAAACGGTTTGACATAGTTTCGTCTGGTCCGAAAATTCTAAAGTTTTTAGCTTCTTCATTTAATTTAAATACGTCTCTTACATATCCGCCAAGCTCGATCATATCTTGAGCTACTTTAACACCTGGTTTTGCAACTTCTACTGCGTAGTCTTTGAAATCAGGAAGACGTAATTCTTTTAATAATAAACCACCATTTGCGTGTGGGTTAGCAGCCATTCTTCTGTTACCCTTTGGTGTTAATGCTTTAAGTTCAGGTATTAATACGCCATTTTCATCGAATAATTCTTCGTGTCCGTAGCTTAATAACCATTCTTTTAATAAATCAAGATGTTCTTCTGGCTTTTCCATAGTTACAGGAACTTGGTGAGCTCTAAAAGATCCTTCGATTTGTTTTCCGTCTACGAACTTAGGTCCTGTCCATCCCTTAGGAGTGTTTAGAACGATCATAGGCCAGATTGGACGTGCAGTGTTCTTTCCAGAACGTGCATCTTCTTGAATAGTTTTGATTTCTTCGATAACGATGTCAAGAGTTTCAGCCATTAATTTATGCATTGTCATATAATCATTATCTTCAGATTCAACATAGTAAGGTTTCCATCCACATCCTTTAAAGAATGCTTCAGATTCTTCTTTAGAAATTCTAGCAAATATTGTTGGGTTGCTGATTTTGTAACCATTTAAATGCATGATTGGTAATACAGCACCATCCATTACAGGATTTAAGAATTTATTTGAGTGCCAAGAAGTGGCAAGTGGGCCAGTTTCAGCTTCACCATCACCAACAACACAAGCAACGATAAGATCAGGGTTGTCAAATACTGCACCAAATGAGTGAGCAAGAGAGTATCCAAGTTCTCCACCTTCGTTTATTGAACCAGGTGTTTCAGGTGCAACGTGACTTGAGATTCCGCCTGGGAATGAGAATTGCTTACATAACTTCTTTAAACCTTCCATATCTTGTCCAACGTTTGGATATACTTCGCTGTATGTACCTTCAAGGTAAGCATTTGAAACGAAGAAGTTTCCGCCATGTCCAGGTCCAGATATGTAAATCATGTTAAGGTCATACTTATTTATTACTCTGTTAAGATGTGCATAAATGAAGTTTTGACCAGGTACTGTTCCCCAGTGACCTACAATTTTCTTTTTTATTTGTTCCAACTTAAGTGGTTCGCGTAGCATTGGATTTTCTAATAAGTATAACTGTGCAGCAGAGAGGTAGTTAGCAGCTCTCCAATATGCATGAAGTTTCTCAAGATAATCCTGCGATACTGAATGAGTTTCGTTAATAGTGAATTTACTCATATATATCTCCTTTCAAAAGATAAGAATTTAAAATTGACTGATTGACAACATTTTGTCAAATAAAGTATAAACGCAAACTGCAATTTATTCAATACAAAAAATTCCGAGTTTTTTTTGATTTATTGGTGCATATTGACGATTGCTTAATTCTAAATCGAGTGTTATAATATCAGTTGCAACGGAGCTAATTAAAACAATTAGTTCCGTTTTTTTGCGTTTTTAGAACAAAATGTAAAACGATAAAACAAAAAACAAAGACAAAAATCATGAAACGACTTTAAATGATCGATTTTTCAACGAAATCAAGCAGGATTTTAAAATTCTTATAGGTTTAAAGGTGTTTAAAAGGATTAAAATTTGATAAGTTTTTGTTAAAAAGTGAAAAGAA
>CAZIGN010000001.1:41995-73201 GCA_964538805.1 uncultured Lachnospiraceae bacterium | reverse complement strand
AAAGGTGTTTAAAAGGATTAAAATTTGATAAGTTTTTGTTAAAAAGTGAAAAGAATATTTATATTTTAATGAAGTTTTTGTAAGTTAAAAGAAATCAAGACGAAAGGAATATATGCAGGCGAAACTTTTAACTCTAAATTGCCAGCTTGCATGGATGAAAAAATGAAAAGAAAAATAATGATGAGTGAACTAAAAAAACTTAACACATTTACAAAGAAGTTAAAAAAAGGAGATTTATCAACATATAAAGAAAAAATGGAAGTAGAAGAGATAGCTGATTCTATAAATAATCTAAATGAAACCACACAAATGATTAATTCATACATAAATGATATATCTGAAATTGTTTCTCGTATTTCTATTGGTGATTTATCAGGCAACATAGACAAAGAAAAGGCATATAAGGGAGATTTTTTACCAATTAAAAATGCAATTAATAAAACCGTAAATTCTCTAAATGGTGTATTTTGTAATATTAATTTGTTGATGAATAGTATAAACAAAACATGTACTAATACTAACGAACTAACTTCGGTGGTAGCAAAAAATGCTAAAGAACAAACGCTTAGTATTGATTTATTATCGTCTAGTATAGAAAATATATATGAATTAGCTCAAAGCAGTTCCGAAAAAATAGAAGAGATTAATATACAAATTGTAAATACAAAAAATGAAACTAAACAAGGGGTTGAATGTATAAATGAAATGATGCAGTCAATGTCAGAAGTATCAAGGGCAGCTGAAAATATAAATGAGATAGTAAAATTAATAAAGGAAATATCTAATCAAACTGAGCTTTTGTCATTGAATGCAAGTATAGAAGCAGCAAAAGCAAAAGAAGCCGGAAAAGGTTTTGGGGTAGTTGCTATAGAAATAAAAAAATTAGCAGATCAAACAGCAGAGTCGGTTCATAGCACATCAGACCTAGTTAATACAAGCATTGCAAAAGTTAATGAAACAAATGAAATAGTTAAAAAAACGATAAGTAACTTTGAAAATATAAAAAAATCAATCACGCAAGTGGAAATAAAAAACGACGAGATTGTAATGGATTCTAAAAAACAAAAAGTAGCTCTAGAAAATATGATAGATATTATTAATAATATTTATAATAAAGTTCAAGAAAACTCAAAAATAGCAAACGATACATCTGATAATAATGAATATTTAAAAAATGAAGTTGAAAAACTGAAAACGGAATTAAGTTATTTTATATTAAAAGGAGAAAATAAAAATAAAATCAATGATAAAACGATAATTAGAAAAAAAGCAGAAGATTTTATATTAAAGTTAATAAATGAAATTAATAGTAAAAAAACATTTTTAAACCTTGGAAATTTGATTTTTAAGGATGAAATGATGGTAGAATGCGTTTACATTATTGATGAAAAAGGGGAACAAGTAACGGATACAATCATGAACAAGTATATTATTGAAGAAGATTTAGAGTTTGAGCCTGCTCTAAAAGGTGCAAATCATTCAGAAAAGAAATATTTTATGGAAGGCATTAATAATAAACTATCAATTTACGAAACATTTCAGTACATTTCATCTGCTACAGGAAATCTTTGTCAAACTTTTGTAAAAACATTTAAGTTAAATGAAAAGTGTTATTTGTTATGTGTTGATCTATCGTGTATGATATAAGTGGAAAATACTTAATTTAAAAGTTTGAATATAACAAATATCACAAATAAATACTCAATTAATGCTTTTCTATTTCACAAAATATGATACAATATAGTATATGTGATTTGATGGGAGGATTACGCATTGGAACCAGAAAATAAGGTTTTGAAAAAAAGGGAATTGATAAAACAAGTCGATGTAAAAAAGGATATGTTAGATAATGACAATTCTATACAAAATAAGCAAAACAACATACAAATAAGAAAGAAGATAAATTTTTATAAAAAGGCAATAATTTATACTGCCATAACATTTATCTTGATTCCTATAATTTTGTGTGTTATCTTATTAGCGAAAGTTTGCAATATGCAAGATCAATTAGACGCTATAGTTACATTAAAAGATAAAGGTGAGATAGTGGCCTCGATTGATGATTATGGTAATGTGAAATATGTCTATGCTTCTGAAATAGAAGGAAATGTAAGTGATAAAGGTTCACAAAATGAATCATTAGAACAAAACGCAGAAAAAGAAGACGCAGAAAAAGATAGTTCTAATATAGATGATAAAGAAAGTGAATCTACGAAAACAGAAGAAGATTTAGATAAAGAATCACAAGAAGAAACAACAATAGCCGAAGATAAATATCAAATAAAACCAGTACCAAATGGTAAAAAAGTATATTTGACATTTGATGATGGGCCAAGTGAAAATACTATAAAAATACTTGAAGTATTAGAAAAGTATGGTGTTCTAGCTACTTTTTTTGTAAACGGAAGAACTGATAATAATTCACTTCTTATGTATAATGAAATGGCTAAAAGAGGACATACATTAGGTCTGCATTCTTTTACTCATATTTATGACAATATATATGCATCCTTAGATAATTTTAAAGCGGATTTAGAAAAAATTGATGGATTACTACAAAGTGTATGTGGATATAAGAGTATTTTTTATAGATTTCCTGGTGGTAGTAGTACAAGTAGAGCTAAAGGTAATATGGATTTGTTTTTAAATTATTTAAATGAAAATGGTTATATTTATCAAGATTGGAATGTATCTAATGATGATGCCGTTATTACATATAAAGACAGTAATGATATGGCAAATAGTGTTTTAGAAGCTATTAAAAAACACGAAGTATCAATGGTACTTATGCATGATGCAGCCAATAAAGATATGACAGTAGAAGCTTTGCCTATAATAATCGATAAGTTGATTAAAGAAGGATACGAGATATTACCAATAACAAAGGAAACAAAACTTATACAACAAAAAAAATAATCAGTAGATAAAATGGAGGATTACAATGAGCTTTTTAAAGGATTTAAAGGAAGATTTATCACAAGCAGTTAATGAGTTGGCAAATGAAACAAAAAGTGTATCAGAAGATAGTCTAGATGAAAGTGATGATGTAATGGTTAATACTTTGTTAGATAGTGATAGTTTTGATGATGATGAATTAGGTGATATAGAAGATTTAAACGAAGATTCTGATTTTGACGACTATAGAGTGGATCTTGAAGAAGATACTCTAGAAAAAGATTTTACAAAAGACCTAAAAGAAGATGAATTAGATACAGAGGAAGATGAATTAGATATAGAAGATGATACAGAGTTTGACTTTAGTACTATTGTTCCTGAAAAAGATATACTTGAAAAGGAGGAAAAAGCTATAGAAGAAGTTGAAGAAGTATCTGATGAAGTTACAGAGATTACTAAAGGAACTATTATTGAAGGAAATCTAAGATCTAATGGTTCTATTAATGTATATGGTAAAATAATTGGAGATATAGAATGTAAAGGCAAATTAGTTATAACAGGTAGTGTGGTAGGAAAATCAAAAGCTTCTGAAATATTTGCAAACAATTCTAAAATCGAAGGCGATATGGAAAGTACAGGAAGCATAAAGATTGGTAATGGTTCAGTAATAATCGGAAATATTCATGCGTCTTCATCGGTGGTTGGTGGAGCTGTAAAAGGTGATATTGATGTAAAAGGACCAGTTATTGTTGATGCTACAGCTGTAGTTCAAGGTAATATTAAGTCTAGAACAGTTCAAATTAATAATGGAGCAGCTATTGATGGATACTGTTCACAATGTTATGCTGATATAGATTATAAAACTGTATTTGATGAAGTGTTTTCAAAGTAAGCACCAAATATGAAAGCATTAAATATGAAAGGAATAAAAATGTTAGAATATAAAAGAGTCATATTAAAGTTAAGTGGAGAAGCACTAGCTGGAGAAAAAAAGACAGGTTATGATGAAGAAACGGTAGTAGCTGTTGCTAAACAAGTCAAAAAATTAGTTGATCAAAAAGTTGATGTAGGTATTGTTATCGGTGGAGGTAATTTTTGGAGAGGACGAACTAGCAATAAAATCGATAGAACAAAAGCAGATGCTATAGGAATGCTTGCGACAGTAATGAATTGTATTTATGTTTCGGATATTTTTAGAACCGAAGGCATGAAAACTTCTGTAATGACACCTTTTGTATGTGGAAGTTTTACTGAAGTTTTTTCTAAGGATTTAGTAAATGAACATTTTGAAAAAGGAAAAGTGGTATTTTTTGCTGGTGGAATAGGACATCCATATTTCTCTACAGATGTAGGAACAGTATTAAGAGCCATTGAAATAGAAGCTGACATAATTTTATCTGCAAAAGCAATAGATGGAGTTTATGATAGTGATCCTAATATTAACAAAAATGCAAAGAAATTTGATGAAATATCAATTTGTGAAGTGGTAGATAAAAAATTAGGCGTTATTGATTTAGCCGCCTCTGTTTTATGCATGGAGAATAAGATCCCAATGAGAATATTTGGTTTAAACGAAGAAAACAGTATTGAGAATGCAGTTTCTGATAAGTTTACAGGAACAAACATAACAGTTTCATAAAAACTATTTAGTAAGAATATTTTTAAGTAAAAACAAATAAATCAATAAAATGATTAATAAATTAACAAACCAATGAATAAATCAATAAATAAGTTGATGAATAAATCAATAAATTAGTAAATTAAATTATCTTATAAAAAGAAAGGATTATATGCTTTTATTAACTAGAAAGTTCTAAAAGCATAGGTATTTAGTATGAACGAAAAAATTAATGAATTTGAAGTGAAAATGAGTAAAGTGTTATCTAACCTTGAAGCAGAATATGTAACAATTAGAGCGGGTAGAGCTAATCCGCATATTTTAGATAAATTAAAAGTTGATTATTATGGTACAATGACACCGTTTCAACAAGTAGCAAATATTTCTGTTCCAGAAGCTAGAGTAATTCAGATTCAGCCTTGGGAATCTAGTCTTATTAAAGAGATAGAAAAAACAATCAACGCTTCAGACTTAGGATTAACACCTTCAAATGATGGAAAAATAGTAAGATTAGTATTTCCAGAACTAACTGAAGAAAGAAGAAAAGATTTAGTAAAAGATGTAAAGAAAAAAGGTGAAGCTGCCAAAGTTGCAGTTAGAAATATTAGAAGAGATGCTAATGATGTGTTTAAAAAGCAGTTAAAAGCCAATGAAATATCTGAAGACGAAAATAAAATGCTTGAAGATATGGTTCAAAAAACAACTGATAAATATATTGCTAAAGTAGACGAAGCAATTGATTCTAAATCAAATGAAATTTTGACAGTTTAAGAATAAACCAAATAAAAAATAAAAACAATAATAATTAGGGGTGAGTTTATATGACTCTCCCCTTAATTTAAGGTGGTTATTATGAAAATAAAAGATAATAAAAACTTAGTAATACCAAACCATATAGCTATCATACTAGATGGTAATGGTCGCTGGGCTAAAAAGAGGCTTATGCCAAGAAATTATGGTCATGCAAAAGGTGCAAAAGTTGTAGAACAAATCTGTGAAGACGCTTACAATATAGGAGTGAAATATCTTACGGTTTATGCATTTTCTACAGAAAATTGGAACAGACCTAAAGATGAGGTCGATGCATTGATGAAACTTTTAAAAGACTATTTGATTGATTGTATAAAAAGATCAAATGATAATAAAATGAAGGTTAGAATCATTGGAAATCGAGAAAAACTTGATAAAGACATAGTAGATAAAATAAATGAATTAGAAGAAGCGACTAAGAATAATACTGGTTTGTCTTTTACAATAGCTATTAATTATGGCAGCAGAGATGAGATGATTAGAGCATTTAAAAAGATGGCTGTTGATATAAAAAATAATGAAAAAAAGATTGATGATATAGATGAGGCACTTTACGAAACATATTTAGATACAGCATCTATACCAGATCCAGACCTATTGATAAGAACAAGCGGCGAATTAAGACTATCTAATTATTTGTTATGGCAATTAGCATATACAGAGTTTTATATAACAGATGTGTTATGGCCAGATTTTAATAAAAAAGAGCTAATAAAAGCAATAGAAAGTTACAATAAAAGAGAAAGAAGATTTGGTAAAATCTAAGGTATAAAGATGGCAATTAATAATTTGTATAATAAAAGTTTTTTGACTAGATTATTAAGTGGAATTGTATTAATATTAATAATCTTATCGACTGTAATAACAGGTAAGGAAGTTTTTTTTGCAACTACTTTGTTCATTTCTTTAGTTGGTATGACTGAGATTTACAGTGTTCTAAAAATAAATAAAAAGCCATTAGCCTTTATAGGTTATTTAGCTACTATTGTCTACTATTTTATGATTTATTATAAAAAAGAAGAGCATATGATGATGTTTATAATTGCATTTTTAATAGTAATGCTTATTATGTATGTTTTTACTTTTCCTAAATACAAGTCACAAGAAATTATGTTGAGTTTTTTTGGTTTGTTTTATGTAGCTATTTTACTTTCATATTTATATTTGATTAGAGAAAGTGCAGATGGAATATTTACAATATGGCTGATTTTTATAGCTTCTTGGGGATGTGATACATGCGCATATCTTTTTGGGATGACATTAGGAAAACATAAAATGGCACCTGTTTTAAGTCCTAAAAAATCAATTGAAGGAGCTATAGGTGGTGTTATTGGAGCTGTCCTTATTGGACTAATATATGCATTCATCGTCAAAGATTATATAAGCTTTATTAAAAATCCGCTTATTGTATTTCCTATTGTATGTTTTGTAGGTGCTTTAATATCAATGGTTGGAGATTTAGCAGCCTCAGCAATAAAGAGAAATTTTGAAATAAAAGACTACGGAAAACTTATACCAGGACATGGTGGAGTACTAGATAGATTTGATAGTGTTATTTTTATAGCACCAGTAATTTACTATTTTTTAGAATTTATTTCTAAAATGAATTAAATAATAATTAATTATTCTTTTACAAGTAAAAAGTAAAAAAAACATGATATAATTTAAGCAATAAAATTTTTGGAGGCATAAATGAAACATTTATCAATATTAGGTTCTACAGGTTCAATTGGAACACAAACTTTAGATATTGTAAGGGAGAACAAAGAAGAATTAAAAGTTGTTGCTTTAGCAGCAGGCAAGAATATAGAATTATTAGAAAAACAAATAAGAGAATTTAGACCAGAGATAGTATGCGTCTGGGATAATGAATCAGCTAAAAAACTTAAGCTTAAGACTAGTGATCTTAAGCTTAAAGTCGTTACAGGCATTGATGGCTTAATAGAAACGGCTATAATAAAAAGTGCAGATATGGTAGTAACAGCGATGGTTGGAATGATTGGAATCAGACCTACCATAGAAGCAATTAATGAAGGAAAAGATATAGCCTTAGCTAATAAAGAAACATTAGTAACGGCAGGGCACATAATAATGCCATTAGCAAGAAAAAAAGGTGTAAAAATATTGCCTGTGGATAGCGAACACAGTGCTATTTTTCAATGTTTAAATGGTGAAAAGAATAATAAAATAAACAAGATATTATTAACGGCATCTGGTGGTCCATTTAGAAAAAAAACAATGAAGGAATTAGAAAATGTCACTTTAAAGGATGCTCTAAATCACCCTAATTGGTCAATGGGTAAAAAAATAACAATTGATTCTTCCACAATGGTAAATAAAGGTTTAGAAGTTATTGAAGCAAGATGGCTATTTGATGTTTCTTTTGATGATATACAAGTTGTAGTTCAACCACAAAGCCTTATTCACTCAATGGTTGAATTCGAAGATTGTAGTATAATGGCTCAACTTGGAAGCCCAGATATGAAACTTCCAATACAATATGCAATATTTTATCCTTATAGAAAACAACTAAATTCAAAAAAAGTAGATTTCTTTTCTATAAAAAGCATAGAATTTGAAGAACCTGACTATGAAAAATTTAAAGGACTTAGATTAGCATTTGAAGCTGGAAAAAAAGGTGGAAGTCTTCCTTGTGTATATAATGCAGCTAATGAAAAGGCAGTAGAATTATTCATACAAGGTAAAGTAAAATATTTAGATATTGCAAATATAATAGAAAATGAAATGAATAAGCATAAACTAATTGAAAATCCAGATGTATCAACAATACTTTCTGTGGAAAAAGAAGTTTATGAAAATATAGAAAGAAGGTAGAAGATGAGTGTATTATTGGCAGTTTTAATTATTGGATTGATTATATTTGTTCATGAACTTGGACATTTTCTTTTTGCCAAAAAAAATGGTGTAAAAGTAATAGAGTTTTCGATAGGTTTTGGACCAAGATTGTTTACTTTTGTAAAAGGAGAAACAAGGTACTCTTTAAAAATAATCCCATTTGGTGGATCTTGTCATATGTTAGGTTATGATGAAGAAGATTTAGAAAGTGAGAGAGCATATAATTCGAAATCAGTTTATACAAGAATGTCTATTTCATTTGCTGGACCATTATTTAATTTTATTTTTGCTTTTATATTAGCAATGATATTAATAGGTTTTGTAGGATACGATTTAGCAAAAGTAGTTAATATCCAATCAAACTCTCCAGCAGCAGAAGCGGGATTAAAAGAAGGGGATATAATTACAAAATTTAATGGTTCTAATGTAGATGTATCTAGAGATATATCAATAGAGATGTTTATAAATCCAATAGATAAAAAACCAATAGATATATCTTATATTAGAGATGGTAAAGAATATGAAACAACGATTACACCTGTTTTAACTAAAAGATATATGTTTGGCATTGAATACAGTGATGACAGTAGCAAAAAAGTCACACTGACAAATGTAGTTAAAGATTCACCATTTGAAAAAGCAGGATTTAAGATAGATGATATATTATTAGAAATTAACAATGTTGAATTAAATAATTACCAGGATTTGATTTCATATTTAACAAAAAATCCTTTAACACAAGAGGAAGTATTAATTAAGTACGAAAGAAACGGCGATATAAAAGAAATAATGGTAACACCAGAGCTAAATGCATCATATTATAATATGGGGTTTTATTATTCAACAAACAGAGAAAAAACAGATGCTCTAGGAGTTATAAAGTATAGTTTTATAGAATTAAAATATCAAGTTAAAACAACAATAAAAAGTGTTGGTATGCTAATTACCGGAAAATTAACTGCAAATGATTTGTCGGGACCAGTAGGAATTGCAGATATAGTAAATAAAACTTACGAGGCAAGTAAGCCAGAAGGCATTTTTACGGTATTTTTAAGTATGCTAGAACTAGCATTACTAATAAGTGCTAACCTAGGTGTTATGAACCTACTTCCAATTCCAGCATTAGATGGAGGAAAACTAATATTCTTAATAATCGAAGCCGTTAGAAGAAAACCAATAGCAAAGGAAAAAGAAGGTGCAATACAGTTAGTAGGAATGGCATTGTTATTAATACTTGCGGTATTTGTTTTATTTAATGATATTAAAAAACTGTTCATGTAATTTTAATTAAAAAGGAGTAAAAATATATGGAAATGTATCGCAATAAAACAAAGGTGATAAATGTTGGTGGAGTATTAATTGGTGGTGGAAACAAGATAGCAATACAGTCAATGACGAATACAAAAACAACTGATATTAAAGCTACGATAAATCAAATTAGGCAACTAGAAAAAGCAGGCTGTGATATTATCAGATGTGCAGTCCCTAATATGGAAGCTGCTCTTTGTTTAAAAGAAATAAAAAAGAATATCAATATTCCACTTGTTGCAGATATACACTTTGATTATAGATTAGCAATAGCTTCAATAGAAAATGGTGCAGATAAAATAAGAATCAATCCTGGAAACATAGGGAGTGAAGATAGAATAAAAGCTGTAATAGATAAAGCAAAAGAGCGTGGTATTCCAATAAGAGTTGGGGTAAATAGCGGATCTTTAGAAAAACATATAATAGAAAAATATGGCAAAGTAACGGCACAGGGATTAGTAGAAAGTGCTATTGATAAAATCAAACTAGTAGAGTCTTTTGATTATGACAATATAGTAGTTAGTATTAAATCGTCTGATGTGTTAATGAGTGTAGAAGCACATGAACTTATTTCAAAACAAACAAATTACCCTTTACATGTTGGAATAACTGAATCAGGAACGATTTGGTCTGGTAATATTAAATCTTCAGTAGGTTTAGGATTAATACTAGGACAAGGAATTGGTGATACTATAAGAGTGTCATTAACAGGAGATCCTATAGAAGAGATTAAAACAGCGAAACTTGTACTTAAAACCTTAGGATTAAGAAAAGGTGGAGTTGAAGTTGTTTCATGCCCAACTTGTGGAAGAACTCAGATAGATTTGATTGCTTTAGCAAATAAGGTTGAAAAACTAGTTGAAAGCTATGATTTAGATATAAAAGTTGCAGTTATGGGCTGCGTTGTTAATGGACCAGGCGAAGCAAAAGAAGCAGATATAGGTATTGCAGGTGGTATCAACGAAGGACTTATAATAAAAAAAGGTGAAATAATAAAAAAAGTCAAAGAAGAAAACCTTTTATTTGAGTTAGAAGAAGAACTAAAAAAGATGCTTTAAGACCTGTCTTTTTATAGAAGTTATTAATAAAAAACAAGAAAGGAAGATTGCTCGATGGATAAAAATTATTTTTTCAAAGTATTTAGTGATATTAACTTAGACGATGATTTAACAGCACTGTTAAAAAATGCAGAAATAGAAAAAATAACAACAAACTCTAAAAATGATGCAGTTAGGATTTATCTAATAAATGATAAATTGATATTTAGAGAAAAAATCAATAAGCTTGAAAAAGGCTTAGAAATGCATTTTTATGCTAACTCTAACAATAAAATCAGAGTAAAAATAATGGAAAAATATAACCTATCTAAGCAATTCACTCCTAAAAGTCTTTATGAAATATACAAAGATAGTATACTTTTAGAATTAAAAGAGAACAGTATTTTGCTTTATAACACTCTTAAAAAATCAAAAATAGAGTTTGAAAATGATACTGTTATGCTTATAAATTCGACAGAAACTATAATAACTACAACAAAATCAGATGAATTAAAGAGTTTTTTAGAATACGTAATATGTATTAGATGTAGTTTAGATGTGGATATTAGATTCATATATAATAAGCCAGGAAATAGTAGCTATAGAGCACAAAGTGACATAGAACTTTTAAGTCGTGCTAAAGAAATATCTTCAAATACTAAAGAAGCAAGAGATAAATTATTAGATTCAAAAAGCGATAATGATTATGAGAAAAACAAAACGTCTAAAAAGCCTTTGGATTTTTCAAATGACACAAAATCAAAAGGAGCTTTAGTAAAAGAAAAGCTACCAGATTTAATCTATGGAAAAACTTTTGAGGATGAACTTTTAAGTATTGATAAGATAATATATGAAATGGGAGAAGTAGCCATCTTAGGTGAAATACAAAAAGTTGATATTAGAAGTATAAAAAATGAAAAGTCTATTGTTATGTTTACAATAACTGATTATACAGATAGTATTACTGTTAAATTATTTATAAAAGATGAAATGTTAGATGAATTGAATAAAGGCATTTATAAAAGTGCAATTGTTAAGGTTAAAGGTATTGCGATGGTTGATAAATTTGACAAAGAGTTAAATATATCTTCTGTTACAGGAATTATGAAAACAACTTTTTTAAAAACAAAAAGAACTGATAACAGCACAAACAAAAGAGTTGAGCTTCATTGCCATACTAAAATGAGTGATATGGATGGTGTGGCAGATCCTAAAAAAATCGTTAAACGAGCTTATGAATGGGGACATAAGGCAGTAGCTATTACTGACCATGGAGTGGTTCAAGGATTTACTGAAGCATTTCACGCTTACGAAGATTTAAAAAGAAATGCAAAAAAGAACAATGAACCTTTTGATTTTAAGATAATATATGGAGTTGAAGCATATTTAGTAGATGATTTAAAAGATGCAATAGTTAATTCGAAAAACCAAGAGCTAGATAGTGAATTTGTAGTGTTTGACATAGAAACAACAGGATTAAGTCCTCTAAAAGATAGAATAATTGAAATAGGTGCATCAAAAATCTCTAATGGAAAGATTACAGAAGAATTTTCAAGCTTTGTAAACCCTAATATTCCTATACCTTTTAGGATAGAACAATTAACAGGCATTAATGATAATATGGTGATAAATGCACCTACTATAGAAGCAGTATTAAAAGATTTTCTTGATTTTTGTAAAGATTCAATAGTAGTAGCTCATAATGCTGATTTTGATACGGCATTTATAATAAATGCAGCTAAAAAAATGAATATATCATATAAGCCAACAATAATAGATACTGTTGGTTTATCAAGAATGCTCTTACCAAACCTATCAAGATACAAATTAGATACAGTAGCAAAAGCTTTAGGAATCAAACTTTTAAACCATCATAGGGCAGTAGATGATGCTAGATGTACAACGGAAATTTTCTTAAAGTTAATTGAATTGTTAAAACAAAGAGATATTACTACTCTAGATATGATTAATAAAGAGTGCAAACTTTCTAAAGATACTGTCAAAAAATTGAATGCTAATCATGCAATTATACTTGCAAAAAATGAAATAGGAAGAATAAACCTATATAGACTAATATCTACAGCTCATATTGATTATTTTTATAGACAGCCAAGAATTCCTAAAAGTGAATATTTAAAATATTCAGAAGGATTGATAATTGGTTCGGCATGTGAAGCTGGAGAATTATATCAAGCACTATTATCAGGAAAAAGTGAAGAAGATATTGCAAAGATAGCTCAGTTTTATGATTATTTAGAGATTCAGCCACTAGGAAACAATAAGTTTATGCTAAAAACAAATGATGAGGCAAAAGATTCAAAAAAAAGAACACTATTAGACAGTAACGATGATCTAATAGAAATTAACAAAAAAATAGTTCAACTAGGAGAGCGTTTTAATAAGTTAGTAGTAGCAACTTGTGATGTTCATTTTATCGAGCCTGAAGATGAGATATATAGAAGAATTATAATGGCAGGAAAAGGTTTTGATGATGCAGATGATCAAGCTCCTTTATATTTTAGAAACACCGAAGAGATGATAGAGGAATTTGAATATTTAGGAAGTGAAAAAGCATATGAAGTTGTAGTTACAAACACTAATCTAATTGCAAGTCAGATAGATTGTATTGAACCTGTTCATCCTGATAAATTTCCACCAGTTATAGAAGATTCAGATAAAATGCTTCGTGAAATATGTTATGAAAAAGCGCACACAATGTATGGTGAAAATTTGCCTGAAGTAGTTGTAGAAAGACTTGAAAGAGAGCTTGACTCTATAATAAGTAATGGTTTTGCCGTAATGTATATTATAGCTCAAAAGCTTGTTTGGAAGTCTAATGAAGATGGTTATTTAGTAGGTTCTAGAGGTTCTGTAGGCTCTTCTTTTGTTGCTACAATGGCAGGAATTACAGAAGTTAATCCACTAAAGCCACATTATTATTGTAAACATTGTAATTATAGTGATTTTGATTCAGAATTAGTAAAATCATATTCGGGTGGTGCTGGTTGTGATATGCCTGATAGAGAATGTCCTAATTGTAAAAAGAAATTGGAAAAGGATGGGTTTGATATACCATTTGAAACATTTTTAGGTTTTAAGGGAAATAAAGAACCAGATATAGATCTTAACTTCTCAGGAGATTATCAAAGTAAGGCACATGATTATACTGAAGAATTATTTGGTAAAGGTCAGACTTTTAGAGCAGGAACTATAGGAACTTTAGCTGAAAAGACAGCCTTTGGATATGTTAAGAAATATTTTGAAGAAAGAGATATAGTTAAAAGAAAATGCGAGATAGAAAGAATTGCTAGTGGATGTGTTGGAGTAAGAAAAACAACAGGACAACATCCAGGAGGTATTATAGTTTTACCACATGGTGAGGAAATATATAAATTTACACCTGTTCAAAGACCTGCAAATGATATGACGACTAAGACTATAACAACGCATTTTGACTATCATTCAATAGATCATAATCTTCTTAAACTTGATATTCTAGGTCATGATGATCCTACTATGATAAAGATGCTTGAAGAGTTAACAGGTGTTAATGCAAAAGAAATAGCACTAGATAATAAAGAAGTAATGTCTTTATTTGATAGCACTAAAGCACTTGGTATTAATCCCGCAGATATAGGCGGGTGTAAATTAGGTTCACTTGGAATACCTGAATTTGGTACAGACTTTGTAATACAGATGTTATTAGATACCAAACCTAAGAGCTTTTCAGATTTGATTAGAATTTCAGGTCTTTCACATGGAACTAATGTATGGCTTGGCAATGCTCAAACCCTTATACAAGAAGGAAAAGCAACTATATCAACAGCTATATGTACTAGAGATGATATCATGACTTACCTTATAGACAAGGGTGTGGATTCTGAACTTTCATTTAAAATAATGGAGTCAGTTAGAAAAGGAAAAGGCCTATTACCTGATTGGGAAAATGCAATGTTAGAAGCAGGCGTTCCTGATTGGTACATATGGTCATGCAAAAATATCGCCTATATGTTTCCAAAAGCTCATGCAGCAGCTTATGTTATGATGGCTTTTAGAATAGCTTATTTTAAGGTTTATTATCCGCTAGCCTACTATGCAGCATTTTTTAGCATTAGAGCTACAGCATTTAGTTATGAATTAATGTGTAGAGGAAAAGATAAATTAGATTATTTTATAAAGGATTATATTAAAAGAAATGAAAGTAAAATGCTTACAAATAAAGAAGAAGATCAGTTAAAAGATATGAAAATTGTTCAAGAAATGTATGCAAGAGGATTTGATTTTTTACCACTAGATATTTACAAATCACATTACTATAAATTTCAAATAATTGATGGTAAGTTATTGCCACCATTTAGTACAATAGAAGGTCTTGGGGACAAGGCGGCAGAATCTGTTTATAAAGAAGCAAAGGGCGAAAAGTTCTTGTCAAAAGAGGATTTTAGACAAAGAACAAAGGTAACAAAAACAACCATTGAATTAATGAGTGATTTTGAACTTTTTGGAGACTTACCAGATTCAAATCAAATCTCAATGTTTGATTTTTGTTAGAAATGGTTGTTAATATGAATGAAGAAGCATTTAAAAAAGCAAAAGAAAAAATTATAAACAAAGATAAAGTACAAAATGGAATTGGTACTTTGTCTGAAAAAACATTACATGCTGTAATTAAGAATTATATAAACTCAAACGAGAGCGAACATGAAATTAAGATTGATAATTTCGTAGCTGATATATTCTCAAATGGAGTTATATATGAGGTTCAAAATGGAAATTTCAATAAAATTAGAAAAAAACTAGAAAAATTTCTCGAAGTATACCCAGTTACTATTTGCTATCCCATACCAGATGAAAAATATCTTGTTTGGATAGATGAAAAAACTGGAGAAATGACAAAAAAGAGAAAATCACCAAAAAGATGTTCCGAATACTATATGTTTTTAGAACTGTATAAAATTAAGGAATTCTTAAAACATGAAAACCTAAATATAAGAATAATAATGGTAGATATAGAAGAATATAGACTCTTAAATGGCTGGAGTAAAGATAGAAAAAAGGGTTCAGTAAGATATGATAGAATACCTATAGCTATTAAAGATGATATTCTATACTCAGAAAATAAAGATTTTATGCAATTAATACCTATTGAATTAGAAGAATTTACAGTAAAAGATTTTGCAAAACAAGTAAAAATACCTTGTAAATTAGCAGGAGTAACCTTGAATATATTATCTTATTTAGAAGTTATAGATAAGGTTGGAAAAAGAGGAAGGGAATATTTGTATAGGATAAAAGAGTATTAATATACTTTTATCTCGATTTTTTTGATACCTATAAAAGTTAATTGGTTTTAGGTAAACGAATTCGAACATTTTAAAGTAAAGTTGAAATGATTTATTAAATGCTTAATAAAGGGATATTAAAACTAGACTAGAGCGATAGAATATGATAATATCTATATTAGTCTAAAATATGATTTGAAAGGAATTTACGCACATTATGGCGCTGTTTAATTACTTTAAAAAGAAAAATATATTAAAAAGAAGAGAAGAAGAAAAAGAAAAAGCAAAGATATTTGTTCAAGTACATTTTGTGAGAGAAAAGAAAAATTATGATCCACTTTTATTAAAAGATGATAAGAAAAGAGAAAAATGTCTTTTATGGTACGAGGAACATCCCGCTGCAAACACCTATGCAAATGCAGTATTAGAGTATTTGAAAGAGGTGAAAGCAAGCAGAACAAGTATATGTGATAAGTTGAATGTTGATTCGAAATATTTTGAAAAATTAGAAAACACTCCCCAATATATACCTGCTAAAAAAGAAGCAGTAGCTACATGTTTAGTTTTAAAGCTTAATATTGAACATTCAAGAAAATTACTTGAGTTTGCTGGTTATACACTTAGCAATTCTAGCGAAGCAGATTTGGTTTTGAGATATTGTATTGAAAATAAAATTAATGATATAGCAGATGTAGATTACATATTATCAAAAATTTGTGAAAAAACAATTGAAGAGATAGACTAATTATATTTATCATATAGCATAGAAAAACGCTCTTCATATTTAGTATTAGGAGCAATAAACATTAAGGTAGCATATTTGTTAATTATCAATAATTCATTTAACATAGTATTATCAGAAAAATAAACATAAGCAAGCGTTCGTCCATATCTATCGGTTTTGTCTTTATCATACTCTAAAGTTATGCTATTTCCTTTGGTTTTAACTAGATTCTCGACAAACTCTTTAGCTAATTCACCTTCTTTGGTGTTTTTAGATTCATTTGGATGAACGCTTTCTTTTGTATCTACGCCTATAAGTCTTATTCTTTCATTGTTATCAAGTAAAAGAGTGTCTCCGTCTACGACTCTTTGTATCTTAAACTTAGTATTTTCAATAGTTTGAGTTTGGACAAAGTCTTCACCAAAAATATACCTTCCTAATTCAATGTAAGCATCTTTTGGTCCTAAAAATATTATAGTTATTATAATAAAAATCAAACTAATCAACAAGTTAGTTTTTTTTCTAGATTTATTTTTGATTATCTTCATTTTATTTCCTTCTTATGATTAAAATATTTTAAATAATTGTAAAAAAACAAAAGACAAGGTAAATTGCCAAAAGGCTAAATCCTTGTCTTTACTATAACAGCCTGTAGGGGAATTGAACCCCTGATTCCGCCTTGAGAGGGCGGCGTCTTAACCACTTGACCAACAGGCCTTAATAATTCCTAAGTTAGTATATTAAAAAAGGCAGGATTTTGCAAGCTGTTTTTAAAAAAATACAAATTATTTTTTTATTGTTAATTTTATGTCTAGACTTATTCGTTAATATATGAGAAAATAGCGTGATGAAATTTGACATTGAAAGGAGTTTTACAATGATTTATTCACATGAAGTAGAAAATATGTGCTCAGTTGCACAAGGTGTTTCTCATGGTGCTGCTCCAATTCCTCAAGAAGGAAGATGGGTACAGTCTAAAGAAGTTAAGGATATTTCAGGTCTTACACACGGTATAGGATGGTGTGCACCACAACAAGGAGCCTGTAAGCTAACTTTAAACGTTAAGGAAGGTATTATTCAGGAAGCATTAATTGAAACTATTGGATGTTCAGGTATGACACACTCAGCAGCTATGGCTTCTGAAATCTTACCAGGAAGAACTGTTCTTGAAGCTTTAAACACAGATTTAGTTTGTGATGCTATAAATACTGCTATGAGAGAATTGTTCTTACAAATCGCTTATGGAAGAACACAATCAGCATTCTCAGAAGATGGACTTCCAATTGGTGCTGGACTTGAAGACTTAGGAAAAGGTTTAAGATCTCAAGTAGGTACTATGTATGGAACACTTAAGAAAGGTCCTCGTTACCTTGAAATGGCAGAAGGATATGTAACTGGTATTGCTCTTGATGAAGAAGATAATATTATCGGATATCAATTTGTTAGTCTTGGAAAGATGACAGACTTTATCAAAAAAGGTGATGATCCTAACACAGCTTATGAAAAAGCTAAAGGTCAATACGGAAGAGTAGATGACGCTGTTAAGATTATTGATCCAAGAGTAGAATAGACATATTATTTTTAGTCAAAAAGATTAGGAGGAATTATAATGGCTTTATTTGAATCATACGAAAGAAGAATAGATAAAATAAATGCTGTACTTAACAGTTACGGTATTGCTTCAATTGAAGAAGCTGAAAAGATTACAAAAGATGCTGGTCTTGATGTTTACAATCAAGTAAAAGCAATACAGCCAATCGCATTTGAGAATGCAAGTTGGGCTTATGTTGTAGGTGCAGCAATAGCAATCAAAAAAGGTTGTAAAAGAGCAGCAGATGCAGCAGCAGCAATAGGTGAAGGTATACAATCATTTTGTATTCCAGGTTCAGTTGCAGATCAACGTAAGGTTGGTTTAGGACATGGTAACCTAGGTAAGATGCTTTTAGAAGAAGAAACAGAATGTTTTTGTTTCTTAGCAGGACATGAATCTTTTGCAGCAGCAGAAGGTGCAATTGGTATTGCTGAAAAAGCAAACAAAGTTAGAAAAAATCCTTTAAGAGTAATTCTTAACGGTCTTGGAAAAGATGCAGCTCAAGTTATTTCAAGAATCAATGGTTTTACATATGTTGAAACACAAATGGATTATGCTACAGGAGAAGTTAAAGAAGTTTACAGAAAATCTTATTCAACTGGTCTTAGAGCAAAAGTTAACTGTTATGGAGCTAATGATGTAACAGAAGGCGTTGCAATCATGCATAAAGAAAAAGTAGATGTATCTATAACTGGTAACTCAACAAACCCTACTAGATTCCAACACCCAGTAGCTGGTACTTACAAAAAAGAATGTATGGAACAAGGAAAGAAATTTTTCTCAGTTGCTTCAGGTGGTGGTACAGGACGTACTCTTCACCCTGATAACATGGCAGCAGGTCCAGCTTCTTACGGTATGACAGATACTATGGGTCGTATGCACTCAGATGCTCAATTTGCAGGATCTTCTTCAGTTCCAGCACACGTTGAAATGATGGGTCTTATTGGTGCTGGTAACAACCCAATGGTTGGTATGACAGTTGCTATAGCCGTTTCTATCGAAGAAGCAGCAACAGCAGGTAAGTTCTAATTAACAACTAATAAATACATAAAAATACCAAAGAAATGCAATAGAAAAAAGTCGCTATTTTAAAATAGTGACTTTTTTCTATTGTAAATCTTATTGTTAAAACATATAATTTAGATTATGGGTGTTTACTAAATTATGTACTAGGAAGGTTAAGGTATTATTATGATTAAAGTTTTTTTAGTTGAAGATGAATATATTGTTAGAGAAGGTATGAAAAACAATGTAAATTGGGAAGATGAAGATATGATATTAGTTGGAGAAGCAAGTGACGGAGAACTTGCGCTACCAATGATTCAACATTTAAAACCGGATATTATAATAACAGATATAAAGATGCCATTTATGGATGGTCTAGAACTTAGTAAATTAGTGAAAAAGAATTTACCTGATACAAAGATAATAATAATATCGGGATATAGCGAATTTGAATATGCTAAAGAAGCCATTAATATCGGTGTTACGGATTTTTTAGTAAAGCCTATTTCACCAGCCAATTTATTAGAAAATGTCAAGAAAGTTGCAAATGCAATAAAAAAAGAAAAAGAAAACAAAGAATTGATTGTAAAATATAAACAAGAAATGAATGAAAATAAAAGACTAGACAAGATAGATTTATTTGCAGATATAATTACTAATAGAAAAGAAATGCCAGAAATACTAAAAAAAGCAGAAGATTTAGAAATAGAACTCATATCTTCAAATTACAATATAGTTCTTTTGAAAATGTATTTAAAAACGGAGAATGATAATTATTCAAAAGAATTAGTTAGAGCAATGAATTTAATAGATAAAAAATTTGATAATTCCAATGATTATATAATATTTAATAGAGGAGTTGAAGGATTTGCATTTATAGTAAAAAACACAGAAATGGATATAAATGCAAATATTAATAAGATTATTTTAGAAGTTGAAAACGAGCTAGAAAGTTTTGCTGAAATTTCATACTGTATGGGAATCGGGAAAGAAGTAAGCAGGATAAGAGAAATAAAAGAATCTTTTGATGCTGCAAATAAAGCAACAGCTTACAGATACATTTCAAATAAAGATAAAATAATAAGAAGTGAAAATTTGACAGATGAACTATATATAAAAAATCTTGATACGACTGCTTCAAATACAGACTTAAAAGATAATGACCTAGATGATGATTTATCATATAAAGATATTAGTACACTTAATAAAAATGTAATTCAAGATTTTTTAAGGAGTGGGCACCTAGATGAAGTAAATGGATTTGTTGAAGATTACTGTAAGAGTCTAGGATTAAAAACATTAAATTCGTTATTGTTAAGACAATATTTAACGATGAATATATTTTTCACAACTATAAGTTTTATTGAAGAATTAGGATGTCGAGACAATTTTGAAGAAAAAAAAGAATATTTTCAAAAACTAACAACAAGGATAAATACACTAGAGGAAGTACTAACATATTTTATAGATTTAATCGAGTGCGCATTGATAATAAGGGATACAATAGCTAATAAAAAATACCTAGCAATTATAGAGATGTCTAAAAAATATATTCAAGACAATTATAATGATTATGATATCTCACTAAATCAGGTAGCTTCGATAGTTGCTATGAGTCCAAGTCATTTTAGTACAATCTTTAAGCAAGAGATGGATATCTCCTTTGTTGAGTATCTTACTAGTCTTAGAATGGAAAAGGCAAAAGAATATCTAAGGTGTACAAATATGAAAAATTTTGAAATTGCTGATGCAATAGGGTATAAAGATTCACATTATTTTAGTTATCTTTTTAAAAAATATTTTAATTTGACACCAAAAGAATACAAGAATAAATTAAGAAATGGAGTATAGTATGAGAGTTAATATCATAAAATTTAAAACAGTTTTTGATAGACTAACATTAAATAAAAAAATGAATATTTTTGCAAGTGCTATAATAATCCCTCTATTTATAATAATAATTTATTTAATTAGTTCAATTAATACAATAGGAAATTCATATAATCATATCGTTAAAAACGTATCCTCAATTAACAATTATAATATAAGTTTTAAGGCTGAAATCGATAATTCCTTGTATAAAATGGTTGTTACAGGAATAGATGCATATGAGGTAGGAGAACTTAAAGATTACGAGAACCCTTATGAGCTTATTAGAGAGGCGAAAAAGGATATGAACACCTTATATAATCTAACTCTAGCCGAGGGTAATGACAAGCGTGTAATAGGCATTATAAAGCTTATTGACACACTTAATGATAGGGTTAAAGATATAGAAGCAAATGTTAAGATTGTTGGCGAATACAATAACAATATAAAAGCTTGGGAAAATAACATACAAATAATTACGTCTTTAATACAAAATCAAATTCAAGAATATATTTATTATGAAGCGAATCTAGAAAAAGTAAAGCTAGAATTAGATAAAAGACAAGAAAGTGCTATAAGAAATACAATCATAGTATCTTTAATTGTATCAATAATTGTAATTGGCCTAGTCAGTATGATAAGCAGAAGTGTTACAAAACCCATTAAAAATCTTTGTAGTGCGGTTGTTCAATTAGGAGAGGGAGATTTTTCAACTAGAGCTGATGAAAAAGTAGGTGATGAAGTGTATACTTTAACTCAAAACTTTAATAGTATGGCATATCGAATAGGAGAACTTATTGAAAATATAAAAATTGAACAAAAGAATTTAAAAGATACAGAACTTAAACTTCTTCAAGCTCAAATTAATCCCCATTTTTTATATAATACACTAGACACTATCGTTTGGCTTGCAGAAGATGGGAAAAAAGAAAAAGTAGTAGAAATGATTTCTTCTTTGTCAGATTTTTTTAAAACTTCATTAAGTCAAGGAAGAGAATTTATAACTATAAAAGAAGAAATAAATCATGTTAGAAGTTATCTTGAAATACAAAAAGTTAGATATGAAGATATTATGGATTACAATATTGAAGTAGATGAGAGCTTGTTTTTAAACGTACTTCCTAAAATAACCTTGCAACCGATAGTAGAAAATGCTATTTATCATGGAATAAAAAACAAAAGAGGTAAAGGTAGAATCAACATATATAGTAGAATTTTTGAAAATGACTACGAAATAATAGTAGAAGATAATGGAAAAGGAATAAGTGAAGAAGAATTAGAAAGAATAATGGAAGAAATAAATAGCAAAAATGTTACAGATAAAGAAAGAGGGTACGGAATGTATAATCTTGAAGCTAGATTAAAGATAGCTTTTGGAGATAAATATGGAGTTAGAATAGAAAGTCTAATAAATAGTTATACAAAAGTAATAGTTAAATTACCAATTAATATAAATTGTAAAATAAATTAATTTGGTAATAAAGAAAAAAATATCCAACATTTTTCAAAAAAAAACATACTTTATAAACTTTTTATAAAATAATTAATAAAAAAATCAACAAAAATAAAAAGAATGTTAATGGCATATAAGTAGAATATGATTTATTATTTACTTGTAACAAAATAAAAAACACAACAAAACATTATTGGGAGGAACGGTATGAAAAAAAAGATTTTAAGTTTATTACTCGCAACAACATTAATTATCAGCTCATTTGCTGCTTGTGGCAGTTCAGATGATAATAATGATGCAACAAAAGCAGGTGGAAAAGATGACGATCTAATCGTAGTTGGATTTTCACAAGTAGGTGCTGAATCTGATTGGAGAACAGCAAATACAACTTCTATGAAAAACACTTTTGACGATGGTACTAATTATAAATTAGTATTTAGTGATGCAAAAAACGATCAGGCAAATCAAATAACTGCGATTAGAAGCTTTATTCAACAAGAAGTTGATTATATAGTACTTGCTCCAGTTACAGAAACTGGATGGGATACAGTACTTAAAGAAGCTAAAGAAGCAGAAATTCCAGTTATTATAGTAGATAGAATGATTGATGTTGAAGATGATTCACTCTACACAGCATGGGTTGGTTCAGACTTCAAAAAAGAAGGCGTGGACGCTGCAAAATGGCTTAAAACTTATCTTGAAACAAAAAAACGTAATGAAGAAGAAATTAATATAGTTACTCTACAAGGAACTATTGGTTCTTCGGCACAAATTGGTAGAACAGAAGGTTTTGCAGAAGTATTAGCAGAAAATACCAACTGGAAGATGTTAGCAAAGCAAACTGGTGAATTTACTCAATCTAAAGGTCAAGAAGTAATGGAATCATTCTTAAAACAATATGATGACATTGATGTAGTAATTTGCGAAAATGATAACATGGCATTTGGTGCTATTGACTCTATAGAAGCACAAGGAAAAACTTGTGGACCAAATGGAGATATAATAATCGTATCTTTTGACGCAGTATCAGCAGCTTTTGATAAAATGGAAGAGGGAAAAATGAATGTAACAGTTGAATGTAACCCACTTCATGGACCAAGAGTAAAAGATATTATAACTGCTTTAGAAAAAGGCGAAACAGTAGACAAAAAGATGTATGTTGTAGAAGGAGTTTTCCCAGCTGAAACAGCAAAAGAAGACAGAGTAGGAAGAGAATATTAATTAATATTAGTGTAACTTTTTTAAAGATAAGGAGAACTTTGATAAAGTATCTCCTTTTCTTTAACTAAAAACCTTGTTTAACAAATAGTAATATGCAAAAAATGTAACATAAAAAATCTTTTTAATCGAATTTAGACAAAATAATGTGTTTTAAAAATTGTGTTTTACTTAGTTTATTATCATATTTATGAAAGGAAGGTCTGTTATGGAAGAGAATGTTGTTCTTAAAATGAGGAATATAAACAAGAACTTTCCAGGCGTTGTAGCTCTTGAAGATGTTAGCTTTACATTAAGAAGTGGTGAAATACATGCTCTTATGGGTGAAAATGG
Source organism: uncultured Lachnospiraceae bacterium (assembly GCA_964538805.1). Classification (GTDB taxonomy): domain Bacteria; phylum Bacillota; class Clostridia; order Lachnospirales; family Lachnospiraceae; genus CAZIGN01. The sequence continues at coordinate 49,202 of CAZIGN010000001.1, read as the reverse complement.
TGCAGGTAAATCAACTCTAATCAAAGTGTTAACAGGTGTTGAAGAGTTTGAAACAGGTACAATTAATATTGCAGGAATAAAAGGAAATGTAATCAATAAAACAATAAGTGATGCTCAAAAAAATGGAATAAGTACAGTTTATCAAGAAATAAATCTATGTCCGAATTTATCTGTTGCAGAAAATTTATTTATTGGCAGGGAGCCTAAGATACTAGGATTTATTGATCGAAGAGAGATGAACAAAAAAGCAAAAAAACTATTAGAAAGTTTAGATATTAATATAGAAGTAACAAAACCATTAGAAAAATATTCTTTAGCGATACAGCAAATGATTGCAATAGCAAGAGCTATAGATATGTCAGCAAAGATTCTTATATTAGATGAACCAACTTCTTCTTTAGATGAAGAAGAGGTAGAAAAACTATTTGAATTCATGAAAATGCTTAGAAAAAATGGAGTAGGAATTATCTTTGTAACACATTTTCTTGAACAAGTTTATGAAGTGTGTGACAAAATAACTGTTCTTAGAAATGGTACTTTTGTTGGGGAGTATGATGTAGCAAGTCTTCCAAGGTATGAACTTGTGGCTAAAATGCTTGGTAAAAACTTTGATGATTTAGAATCAATTAAATCACCTAAGATAAAGGAAGACAAAAAATGTGAGATGTACTTAAGTGCAAAAAAATTATCACATAGTGGAAAAATAAAGCCATTTAATCTTGATATAAAAAAAGGAGAAGTAGTTGGACTTACAGGACTTTTAGGCTCAGGCAGAAGCGAATTAGCAAGAGTAATTTATGGGGCAGATAAGCCTACTAGCGGAGAACTAGAGCTTTGCGGTAAAAAAGTTAATATTACTAACCCTTTAAAAGCAATGAAAAGTGGAATGGGCTATTTGCCAGAAGATAGAAAAACAGAAGGAATATTTGCAGATTTAAGTGTTAGAGAGAATATTATGTTAGCACTTCAATCCAAAAAAGGAATACTAAATTTATTAAGTAAAAAGCAACAAGAAGAATTTGCAGATAAATATATTGAATTATTAAGTATTAAAACAGCAAGTAAGGAAACTTTGATTAGTCAATTATCTGGTGGAAATCAGCAAAAAGTAATACTAGCAAGATGGTTGTTAACAAATCCAGACTTTCTTATTTTAGATGAACCAACAAGAGGAATCGATGTTGGTACAAAAACAGAAATACAAAAATTAGTAATAAAACTAGCCGACGAAGGAAAAAGTGTGATATTTATCTCGTCTGAAATAGATGAGATGTTAAGAACTTGCAATAAAATGGCTGTTTTAAGAGATGGTGAAAAAGTTGGGGAATTAACTGAAGATAAATTGAATCAAAATGATGTAATGAAAGCTATTGCAGGAGGTGAAAAAAATGCTCAGAGCTAAACCAAAATCAATATTTGAATCAGCTATAAAAGCAAGATTGTTTTTTCCTATACTGTGCTTAATGTTGGTTTTAGCAATAAACCTATTAGATAATCCTAGATTTTTTAACATATCATTTAATAATGGCGTTTTATTTGGATATGTAATTGATGTTGTTAATAGAGCTAGCGAACTAGTAATATTAGCAGTAGGTATGACACTAGTAGTATCGGCTTCTTCTGGTACTGATATATCGGTAGGTGCTGTTATGTCAGTAAGTGCTGCTGTTGCATGTGCAATTCTTGCAGGTGGTAAAGTAAGTGTTAATGAATATCAGAATCCATTTTTAGTAGCAATTATAGTAGCACTTTTAATAAGCATGGTTTGTGGAGCATTTAATGGATTTTTAGTTTCATGTTTAAAGATTCAACCAATGATAGCGACCTTGATATTATTTACTGCAGGAAGAGGAATTGCACAATTAATAACAAATGGCCAAATAACCTATGTAAGAGCTGATTCATATAAAGTATTAGGTAATTATATTAAAAATGTACCTATTCCAACACCGGTGTTTGTTGCCCTTATAGTTGTATTAATTGTATATATTATCTTAAAGAAAACAGCACTAGGTTTATACATACAATCAGTAGGTATTAATTCAAAAGCATCAAAATTAATTGGAATAAAATCTGTATTAATAATATTTTTAACATATGTAATATCAGGACTGTGCGCTGGCGTAGCAGGTCTAGTAGCATCATCTAGAATATATTCTGCTGATGCAAACAATATTGGTCTAAATCTTGAATTAGATGCTATATTAGCAGTTGCCCTTGGCGGCAATAGTTTAGGTGGCGGAAAGTTCAATATAATAGGTTCGGTGATAGGAGCTTATACAATACAGGCATTAACAACAACTCTATATGCAAGAGGAGTATCAGCTGATCAACTTCCAGTTTATAAGGCAATAGTTGTAGTATTAATTGTATCAATTCAGTCTGAACAGATTAAAAAATGGACAAAACAAATAAAAAATCATATTAAAAAAACTACAATGAACAATGAAAAAAAGGAGGCTTAATAAATGTCAACTAAGGGAAAACTAACTTCTATTATAATGAGTATTATAAATAGATTTAAGAAACTAAATAGTAATACCTTCCTACTCTTGATAACAATTTGCCTTTTCTTTGTGATTTGGTTTATAGGTGTAGCAAAATTTGGCGATGTAGGATTTTCAAGGAATCAAAACTTTTTAAACATATTTATAAGCAACGCAGGACTAATAGTAATAGCTGCTGGAATGACAGTAGTTATGATTACTGGAGGAATTGATATATCGGTAGGTTCACTAGTTGCACTTGTATGTATGCTACTAGCTAATATGATGGAAAATCAAGGAATAAGTGCAGAATTAGCAGTTGTAATAGTTCTCATTTATGGTATGGTTTTCGGTATTGTACAAGGATTTCTCATATCATATTTAAAAATACAACCATTTGTTGTAACGATGGCAGGTATGTTTTTTGCTAGAGGACTAACTGCTATGGTTAGCACAAATATGATAGCAATTAAGAATTCAACATTTGTATCTTGGGCAAACGAAAAAATAGCTATGCCTCTTGAAGGATATTATACTAGAAGAGGTAAATATATGGAGCCTTATATCTACCCAACAGTTATAATTGCACTTCTTATAGTTCTGATAATTTTTATAATGCTAAGGTATACAAAGTTTGGTAGATCCTTATATGCAGTTGGTGGAAATGAACAATCTGCAAGATTAATGGGTATAAATGTAAAGAGAACAAAAATGTTAGCATATGTTATTAGTAGCTTTCTTTGTTCAATTGGCGGTGTACTATTTTGTCTTAACACATCTGCAGGTTTTGTTGAGCAGGCAAAAGGTCTTGAAATGGAAGCAATTGCTTCTTCAGTAATTGGTGGAACTTTGCTAACAGGTGGTGTTGGTAATGTTATAGGTTCATTATTTGGTGTAATGATAAAAGCTACTATAGAAAGTTTTATAACCTTCCAAGGAACTTTATCATCATGGTGGACTAAAATAATAATTGCTGCTTTATTATGCTTTTTCATAGTAATCCAAAGCATTTTTGCGTTTGTAAAAAGCCGTAAAAACAATGCTTGATGATTACCCTAACATATCCCTATATTTAAACGCAAAAGATAAAAAGTTAATTCTTTTTGTCTTTTGTGCTATAAAGATTAAAAATTGCTTAAATATTGTAGGGTTTTGTTATCAAAGTGAATTGACAATAAAAACAATTATTGCTATTATATAATGAAGTGTGATTTAGGAATATTTTACATTTAGGAAAGAAAGGTAGGACATGTTATGAAAAAGATGGTATTATCAGTACTTGTATCAAACACATCAGGTGTGCTCAATAGAGTAGCAGGTCTGTTTAGTAGAAGAGGTTATAATATCGACAGCTTAACAGTAGGGGAAACAGAAGATATTAATTTTTCTAGAATGACTATTGTTGTAAAAGGCGATGATGAGATATTAGAGCAAATTAGAAAGCAAATATCTAAGCTAGTTGATGTCAAAGAGATTATAGAACTTGAAGATGGTTCTTCAGTTTGTAGAGAACTAATTCTTGTAAAGGTTGCTGTAAAACCAACTGAAAGACAACATGTAATAGCGATTGCAGATATATTTAGAGCAAAAATTGTTGATGTTGCTAAGGAATCATTGATGGTAGAATTAACAGGTAATCAAACAAAATTAGATGCATTTATAAGTCTATTAGATGGACTAGAGATATTAGAATTAGTAAGAACAGGTATCACTGGATTAACTAGAGGTGGTAGTGGCGTATTAGACTAACAGGTTAGTAATTGCTGCATATAATAGGAGTGGCATTATAAAATAAAGAAATCAACATAAACGGAGGCTATAAAATGGCAAAGATTTATTATCAAGAAGACTGTAACTTATCATTATTAGAAGGAAAGACTATCGCAGTTATTGGCTACGGAAGTCAAGGACATGCTCATGCATTAAATGCAAAAGAATCAGGAGTTCATGTTATCATAGGATTATATGAAGGAAGTAAGTCATGGGCTAAAGCACAAGCTCAAGGATTTGAAGTTTATACAGCAGCTGAAGCAGCAAAAAGAGCTGATATAATAATGATTCTTATTAATGACGAAAAACAATCTAAGTTATATAACGAAGAAATAGCACCAAACCTTGAAGCTGGAAACGTATTAATGTTTGCTCATGGTTTTGCAATCCACTTTGGACAAATTATACCACCAGCAGATGTTGATGTTATAATGATAGCACCAAAAGGACCTGGACATACTGTAAGAGGACAATACCAAGAAGGTAAAGGTGTTCCTTGTCTTATAGCTGTACACCAAGATAGTTCAAACAAAGCACATGATATAGGTTTAGCTTATGCACTTGCAATTGGTGGAGCTAGAGCAGGTGTTTTACAAACAACATTTAGAGAAGAAACTGAAACTGATCTTTTCGGAGAACAAGCAGTTCTTTGTGGTGGTGTTACTGCATTAATGCAAGCAGGATTTGAAACATTAGTAGAAGCAGGATATGAGCCAGAAAGTGCTTATTTTGAATGTATTCATGAGATGAAATTAATCGTTGATTTAATATTTGAAAGTGGTTTTGCTGGAATGAGATATTCTATATCAAACACTGCTGAATATGGCGATTATGTAACTGGAAGAAGAATTATCACAGAAGAAACTAAAAAAGAAATGAAAAAAGTTCTTACAGAAATTCAAGATGGTACTTTTGCAAGAAACTGGTTACTTGAAAACCAAGTTAATTGTCCAAACTTCATAGCTACAAGAAAGCACAAAGCTAACCACCAATTAGAAGAAGTTGGTGCTGAACTTAGAAAGCTTTATAGTTGGAATAACGATAACAAATTAATTAACAACTAATAATACTTAAATTATTTACCGGCTCATTAATAATCAGAAAACTTAGCTGACTATTGATGGGTCGGTTTTTTATTAATTAATCTAACCTTTTCACACCTTTTAAATCTAATAAATATTTACCATAGCATCTATTTTTGTTAATATAATAGTAAGTTTTATAAAAAAATAGAAAAAGGAGAGTGCAAAAAAGACAGATTGATATTCAAATTTGATATTTTTGTACGATAATATTATGAATACTAACTTTAAAGAAAATTATTTAAGAGATTTTGAATTGTCAGAAGTTAAAATTACGGATAAATATTTTAAAAATGCATTAGATAAAGAAATTATTTATTTAAAGAAGTTTGAAGAAGAAAGATTAGTTGCAGGATTTCTAGAAACTAGAGGATTAAAAACCGATGCAATCAAGTATCCAGGATGGGAAGTCTTAGAAATAAGGGGACATTCTCTTGGACATTATCTAACAGCGGTAGCTCAAGCATATGCAACTACAAAAGACGAAGAAATTTTGCAAAAAATTATAATTATAATCAATGAATTAGAAAAAGCACAATTTGAAAATGGATATTTGTCAGCATTTCCAGAAGAATTTTTCACTAACGTAGAAACGGGAAAGCCTTGCTGGGTGCCTTGGTATACTATGGATAAGATTATTGCTGGACTAACATCTGTTTACAAATTCACTAAAAATGAAAAAGCCTTAGAGATAGTATATAGACTTGGATTGTGGGTGTATGAGAGAACTAGCAAGTGGTCAAAAGAAATGCAAGATACAGTACTCGCAGTAGAGTATGGTGGAATGAATGAGGCTATGTATCAATTATATATGATAACAAAAGAAGAAAAACATGAAAAAGCAGCCCATGCTTTTGATGAAGTATCATTATTTGAACCTGTTAAAAATAATATTGATATATTAAATGGAAAACATGCTAATACTACAATACCAAAATTTTTAGGTGCGCTAGAAAGATATATTGCACATGAGGGTGATGAAAAAGAAGAGTTTTATTTTGAATCAGCTAGTGTGTTTTGGGATATGGTATTAGAGCATCATACATATATCACAGGAGGAAACAGTGAATGGGAACATTTTGGTGAACCTTTAATTCTTGATAAAGAAAGAACTAATTGTAACTGCGAAACTTGTAATACTTATAATATGCTAAAGCTTTCAAGAGAATTATTTAAAATAACTAAGGATAAGAAATATCTTGATTTTTATGAAAATACATTTATAAATGCTATCATGTCTTCTCAAAATCCTGACACAGGAATGACAATGTATTTTCAGCCAATGGCTACAGGTTATTTTAAAGTTTATAGTACTGAGTTTGATAGTTTTTGGTGTTGTACAGGAACTGGTATGGAGAATTTTACAAAACTAAATGATAGTTTGTATTTTTATAATGATTCTACTGTTTTTGTAAATCAATATATTAGTTCATCAATTAACAATGAAGAAATGGGATTATATTTAAATCAAGTATCAAATATTCCAAACACAACAAAAACAAGCTTTGAAATAGAATCTAAAAAAGATATTAAGATAGCTTTTAGAGTTCCAGATTGGGCAGCGGGAGAAATAAGTGTAAACTTAAACAATGAAAAAGCTAAGATTGAAGTAGTTGATGGGTTTATATACATTGATATAAAAGCAGGAGAAAAATGCAACGTAGAACTTGATATACCAATGAATATAACGATTCATAGATTGCCAGATAATGAAAATGTAATAGCACTAAAATATGGTCCTATAGTATTAAGTAGTGCACTTGGAAAAGAAGATATGGTAGAGAGTAAAACAGGTGTAGATGTTACTATAGCAACAAGAAATATAGATATTAAAGATTTTATAACTATACCTGATATGGAAGTAGAAGA
>CAZIGN010000001.1:33320-41895 GCA_964538805.1 uncultured Lachnospiraceae bacterium | reverse complement strand
TTAAAAACTACATTGTCGCAAAATATTTCAGCCCTAACGCTGGAAGAACATTTAATATTTATGTTGATGGTGAACTATTAATAGAAGAAACTATAAAAAACAAGGTTGTAGAAGATTTTTATGATGAGTATTATGAAATACCAGAAGAAATGATTAAGGGAAAAGAAAAGATAACCATATTATTTAAGACAAGAGGTGATAGTTTTGTTGGTGGAATGTTTGACAAATTATTAATTCTAAAAGACTATAATAATCAAGCAGGATTAGAAAGCTTGAATATAAAAAATGGAGAATTAGATAGGGGCTTTAATACTCAAATCAACACATATAACGTAAGATTAAACTCAGATAAAGAAATTGTTTTATCTGCTACATTAAGGGATAAATTTGGCCTATTATATATTAATGAAATACTTGTTGACGATACTAGTGAAAATGTTGTATCATTAAATAAAGAAGACAAGGTTGTGATTAAAGCATATGCAGAAGATCATATTAATTATCAAGAATACATAATTAATATACTGTAGTTAATAATATGTTATAAAAGGAGATATATAATATGTTTGGGTTTTTAAGTAAGGATGTTAAATTTATACTAGAAAAAAAAGATTTTGAATTCAAGATGTACCTTGAAAATAATTATAAGGGTGAAACAGCCAAGGCTTTTTATGATTATAAAGAGACTGTTGAGAAATTATATCAACAAAAATTAATTGGGGAAAAGAGATACAAAAAGTATAAAGATATGTTTGCTTATTATATTGAAACAATGGCAGAACTTAAAAATTTTCAACAGATTATTAAAAAACAAGAAAATAATTAGGCGGTTGTTGTTTTGCCCAACATGTTATGGTATACTATGTAGTAAATAAAGATAGTAAGCTCTATCAAATATATATATAAGATTTGATTTATATTGTTTTGAAAGCGTTTATATCTAATATAAAAGGAGATGATATCATGAGAGTTAAGCTTACGCCAGATGAAAAAAAAGAACTGGGAATACAACTAGCGAAACATTTACCAAAGTTACGTAAGATGTTAGGTTTGTCTCAGCAAGAGTGGGGCGAGAGATGTGGTATGTCAAGAAACAGAATAATCGAGATAGAAAAAGGTAGTTTTGTCATGACTTGGTCACAATTTACTTCTTTCCTTTTAGTGCTTTCTGTAAACAGAATATCTAAACAATATTTGTTGGACAATCAATTATTTCCTGCAAAACTTTATCAATATCTTCAGTTAAAAGAAGAGAATGAAGCTCCTGATTTATATATTGCAATCAGTGAAGCGGCTATTATGAATTTTCAATTAAGTGATAAGAAGTAGTGTAAAGTTAGTAAAAGACTTAAAAGTGTAATTAGATAATGTGCAATTAAAAAAGAAAAAAATCACTCATTATAGTGACTTTTTTCTTTTTTAATTTTAATTATTTTGATTTGTTATTCGCTTTTATTGATGTTTTTTTGTCATGAAATATAAACAGTTTTTCGGTAATAACAGATATTATCCAGGTTAATACTGGTGATATTATTATACCAATAAATGTAAATATAATATTTGAAAACTTGAATCTTTTATCATCTGATTTGGTGATGTTTCTAAAACCTGCAATAACAAAAGGTAAAAACACACCATATAATAAAACCGTCCATATAATTGGACTGTATGAAAATAATCTAAGTGGAACTTGTGTAATAGAAGAAATCAATCCTAAAGTTCCAAGAAGTAAAGAAGCGTATCTCATAGGTCTTTTTACTATATAAAGTGGAATTAAGAAGCTTCTCCAAATTGATGCAGTTTGAGCACCACCAAAAGTTACACCTGCTAAGTTTCTAAGTGAAGCAGCATAAAAAGAAAGGTTTTCATCAAAATCATGTTTCGTTTCACCTGATTTATAGTTACTGTTTATTACTGTGTTAACGGAAGTTAAATCCATAGTCCATAAAAGGACAACAAAAACCGAAAAAGGCAAAGCCTTTAATATATTAATAAATGTAAAACCAAATCCTACACCCCAGACATTGTTCCACCAATGACTTGGTGAAAAGCTAAGTGGTTTAGAGTTTATAGATAAATCTGGCAAATATCCAAAAATATATGGTATGAAGATCGATAACACAGCAGCAGCTGGAACAATTAGATAATTAATTTTGTAATGATTTAAAAACAAAAATAAAAGAGTTAAAACTGAAAATAGAACAACTAAAAGAATTACATTTTTATCAAAGTAAATAATTAGTTTTTTAATTGACATTATGATTCCGGATATTCCAAAAACCAATGTCAAAGAGTTTCTACATATAGGACCAGACAGGTCGGTAAGTTTATCAAAAAATTTTGTCTTTAATGCAAGTGCGCCTATCAGTGAAACTAATACTCCTAATACAAAAGGATGAACTCCAAATACTACCATTGAAGGTATTAAAACAATTAGTGGAGCAAGTGTTCCTGAAGGTGAGATGTTTTTATATATAAGGGCAAATAATATTGTTAATGCGCTTCCGATTAGTATTTCTATCCTGACATTGTAGTATACAAAGTCAGGATAAGAAATGTTAAGTTCTTGAGACCACATCAGTGCAAAAGATGATACTAAAGCAATTTTGCCTATGAGACCAGCTATTGCAGGGATGAGATCTAGAACATGAAATCCTATTAAATATTTACTTATTTTTTTCATTCGTTATTCCTTAATTTAGTTGATATTGATTAATAATGCATAGGGATTACGTTAATGTAATCTTCAACAGTACCGTTGTTTTTGAAAACTTCGATGATTTTTCTTCCGATTGGATGTAATTCTTCAACATCGAATTTTTCTAGTTCTTTTGCAAAGAATTCTACTAAAAGAGCAGCACCTTTGTCATATGCTTCAACTCCAACTTCAGCTTGTAGTTCTGGCTGTAAGAAAGATTTGCTTATTAATTTTCCGTCAATTTTTAAAGAATCTAATGTATAACCAAATAATGGACATCTTGTGTTTACTAAATGTTCTTGTCTGAATTTAGCACCACCACGACGAGCTATATATTCTCTTGTAAGCCATTGTGGCATAAATCCAACCTTATATGCACCTATGTGCTGGTTTGGAATTAAGAGATATCTAGTGTTACTTGATGCTAGAATTTGCTCAAGTAAAAGGTTTGCTTGTTCTACCATCTTACCTGTAGCAAAAGGCCAGTATGAACCAACACCTTCACTTGTCATACCAGTAGAAGCAGTAATACTTGGGTTATTATGACCACGTGGAGCAACTAATCTCCATAACCAAGCAAGAGCTGGTGGAAGAACGTTTAGCATACCCATAATTCCGTATGTTGGGTTATCTTTAGTACACATAGGTGCACGAACACCAAAACTTCTTACATCAATTTCAACTGGCTCAGATATTACTTTGTCAACTAATTTTCTAGGTAATATAGTTCTAGGGTTAGGACAAGGTTTTCCATCAGAATCCATTGTATGTTCCCAAGGTAAACAAGTTGAACCTGGAGCTCCTTTAAGATTCAAGAAAATCAGAGGCTCTTTTGGGTGAATGAAGATTTTTTCGTGTTGAGGAGAAGTGCCATATTCTTTGATATGATCAAGTCTCAAAAACCAACCACTTTCAGCATCTTTAACAACTAATTTCTTAGAATCATTTTGCATTTTAGGATGACAAATAGCCATATCGTCAGTTACTGGTAATAAATCACAAGTATCATTAAGTTCGATTTGAACTTTTTCTTTAGTTACTAAGTTTTCACCAACTATAATTTTCCCATCCATAGTTTTGTGTACTTCTTCAAGCATTTCGCTTTTTCCACCACCAGAAGCACCCTCATGCATGATAACTATCTCATTATCATAAGGAGTTACAACTTTAACAGTAGAAGCGTGAACAGTTACCCAACCTTCATTTTCACCGATGTTAAGAAGTACACCATAGATACCTTTTTTAGCACTTGGTCCTGGATAAAGGTTGAATGAAAATAATTCATGCATATTCTCAAGCCTATTATGTACAACGATTTGTTTTCCATCAAAGTGTGTGTGTCTAAATGGTGGAACTAGGAAAATAATTGCTTTTGGAGTAAAGTTGTCTGGAATTTCTTTTGCAGGAATCATTCCTTGTAAGTCTCCAAGACCAGCTGCGAAAAACCCTGCATTACCAGGAGCAATTAATATAGATTCGTAACCATACTCAGCAGAACCTCCTGAGTAAAAAGGAACAATAATCAATTCTTGTTTTTCTAACCAATCAAAAGAAGCTTGTCTTAATGGTTCAAAATCATCTTTATATACGTCATCATATTTTGGTTTATCAGTATCTAATTCATCAGCTACTAAAAGGCAATCAGGATCTCTTCTTCTCATATAATCAGAAGGATAGTTGATTACAGCACCATTATTACATCTAGTTACTGTTGCCTCAAGTACCTTTCCTTTTCCCTCAACTTCATACTCGACATTGAAAGTATCTTTTTGTCCATAAAAAGCCTTTTCAACTAATTCGGCACGAGATTCAGGAACCATTACGCTAGGGGAATTTTTAATAATTTTACTAACATAGTCAGGTAAGATCATTTTTTCTAAATAGTTATTCATTAAAAAATATCCTTTCTTGTGGAAGCTTAAGTCCACGGTTTATTAGTTGTTTTAAAGAATTTGAACATATTATAGAATGCATAAATATACAAAAAAAATTCATAAAAAATAATAGCCTATAAAAAACATTTGTAATTTATACGTTGATAAACAAATCTTAAAACTTCAAGTAGCAGTAACAAATCAAAAAAAATATATACCAAATCGAAAAATCTTGGCTAATCTCTTTAAGATACTACTCACCCACTCTGTGTTATTTTATATCGAAACACCTCTCTTGTCAACAAAAAATGCTGTTAAATTTTATAAAAATGCTTATATAATACTTCGTTTAATAAGAAATAATTAGTAAAAATAGTTAAAAATATATTGTGACTAGTGAACGTAGTAGTCACAATATATAGATTGTTATTTAGATAATAGTTATTGCATAAAATTAGAAATTCGGTTAGATATTCTAACCTTATTGTAGCGACTAGCATATTCTATAGCGGATAATTCTTCGATATAATTTTCTGTATAATTTTTAGTAAATCCTTTTGATTTTAGTGAATCGATAGCTTTATTATATGCAATAGCGGCATCAATTTCGCTTGAATATCTACCTATTACTACAGAGCCAACAATGTTTATTCTTGAAACGTAGACAAATCTGCCTTTTTTTTCTTCTTTTGAAACCCCATAGTATCTATTTATAACTAAAATGTTCTTGTAACGATAATCATATATATCATTATTCACATGAATGTAGTCTCTGTTTAATACTGCGTGGTTTTTTATACCATAACGAGACAAAATATTTACCTGCATTCCATAATCAGCAACATAAAGATAGCCTTCCCTTTTTGCTATCTTATGTGTCGAGTAATAAAACAAATCATCAACATCAAATTTCAACTCGGTTTCGTTATCTAGGTAATAACTAAAATAGTTCTTTCTTATATAAATGGGATTTTTAATATAAATGTTGTTATCTCTATAATTAATTATGGAAATATATTTTTCGAAAGGTAAATGTTTTAGTTTGTAGACAAAGTTATTAAGTTTAGAAACCTTTGTAGCTTCTTTATAAACTTCATGGGCAACGAATTCAGTATCAAAGCTGCCTAAACTTATATGTTTTCCTTTGAAATTAAAAGAAGCTCTATAATAAATATCACCATTTTTTTTCTTTGCTAAAAAAACACCTTTTTTCATAGTTATCCTTTCTAGTATTATTATAAAAATTTTATCATAAACAACAAAGATTTAACAGTAAAATTGAATTTTGTAAAGAAAAGAGAAAAAACTCCATAAAATTCTAAACTAAAGAAATAGAGAGTTAAAAATAAGCAACTGTTAAAATATGACAAAATTCTGTAGTGATTTAAGAAAAATATAGTTAACATTACGAACAAAACAATAAATGTTACAAAAATGTTACGTAAATTACTTCCAAACTTTGTATATGCTTATTGACACTTTACTTGTTTTTAAAATATAATGCACCTAGTTTTGAAAACCAATTTAGTTCTCAGAAAAGAAAGGACAAAAATATGATAAGTATTTCAATTTTCATTCAAGGGGTATTTGGAGTGTTTAAGGCGGTTTCAAAAAAACATTATAGAACATGTGCTATTATTTTATCTGGTATGATGATTGTTGCTATAGTTTCTGTAAGTTCAGAAGCATTTGCTAAAGGTGGTAACTCACATTTGTTACTAGCAAAAGAAACAATCGATACTGAAGAAGAGGTAGAAAAAGAAGAGATAGTGCTATTTGCAGGCGCAACAGATTCTGTTGTTTCGGAATCGGATGTGATAGAACCAGGTAGTATAATTTATACAAAAGATGGCGAAATTATTGCTAACAATCTTGGTTTAACAATCACAAAACGCGAATATAATGCTTTGTTGAAAATCGTAGAAGCAGAAGCGGGGAACCAAGATGCAATAGGTAGAATACTAATTGCCAATGTTGTAATAAACAGAGTTAGAAGTCACAGACAACCAAATGATATAGAAGCGGTTATATTAGCTAAAGCAGGTAATGTATACCAGTTCTCACCAACCAAACCAAATGGACGTTATTATACAGTGACTCCTAGTGATGAAACAAAAGAAGCAGTAAAAAGAGCCTTAAGTGGAGAAGATTATTCACAAGGTGCGCTTTACTTTGCAAAAAAACAATCAAAAAATAGCTGGTTTAATACATCTTTAGAATTTGTGTTACAGCACGATGTACACTATTTTTATAAACCATATAATTAACAAATGCTTGTATGGAATAAAAAGGTGTGATATTATAATTCATGTTAGTTAGACTAGCATGAATTATTTTTATAATTCGTTATTAATTAATTAGATTAATCATATGCGAAAGGAAAAAGATTATGGAATTATTATATAAGAGTACTCGTAATCAAGATGAAACAGTAAAAGCTTCAGAGGCTATATTAAAAGGTTTGGCAAATGATGGTGGTTTGTTTGTGCCAACTTCAATACCAAAACTAAGTGAGGATATGAAAGCACTATCTACAAAAAGTTATAAAGAGATTGCATATATAGTTATGAAAGAGTTCTTAACAGATTTTACTAAAGAAGAATTAGAAAGCTGTATAGAAAAAGCTTATGATGAAAAGTTTGATGATGAAAGTATTGCGCCTATGGTAGAAGCAGATGGTGCGGTTTATTTAGAGTTATTCCATGGTTCAACTATTGCATTTAAAGATATGGCGCTTTCGATATTACCACATCTTTTAACAACTTCTGCAAAAAAGAATAATGTAAAAGATGAGATAGTAATACTTACTGCAACTTCGGGTGACACTGGCAAAGCTGCTCTTGCAGGTTTTGCAGATGTCAAAAACACAAGAATAATAGTGTTTTATCCAAACGGTGGAGTTAGTGCAATTCAAGAAAAACAGATGTTAACTCAAAAAGGTGATAACACTTTAGTAGTTGGAATAGATGGCAATTTTGATCAAGCTCAAACTGGAGTTAAGAATATTTTTGGTGATAAAGAATTAGAAAAAGAGATGAAAGAAAAAGGCTTTTTATTTTCATCAGCAAATTCGATAAACATAGGAAGATTAGTACCGCAAATAGTTTATTATGTTTATTCATATGCAAAATTAATTGAACAAGAAAAAATCGAACTGGGTGATCAAATAAATGTTGTAGTCCCTACAGGAAATTTTGGTAACATTCTTGCAGCTTATTACGCTAAAAACATGGGTGTTCCAATTGATAAACTTATATGTGCTTCAAATGACAATAAAGTATTGTATGATTTTTTAAAAACAGGTGAATATGATAGAAATAGAGAATTTATTTTGACATCATCCCCATCAATGGATATTCTAATATCTAGCAATTTAGAAAGATTGATATATCAAATAGCAAATCAAGACGCTAATAAGAATAAAGAATTGATGGATTCTCTTACAAAAGAAGGTAAATACGAAATTACTGATGAAATGAAAAAGGCATTAGAAGACTTCGTAGGTGGATACTCAACAGAAGAAGAGACAGATAAAAAGATTAAAGAATTATATGAAAAAACTGGTTATGTAATAGATACTCATACAGCTGTAGCAGCAAAAGTATAT
The DNA here is from genome assembly GCA_964538805.1 of uncultured Lachnospiraceae bacterium. Lineage (GTDB taxonomy): Bacteria > Bacillota > Clostridia > Lachnospirales > Lachnospiraceae > CAZIGN01. Next base: position 33,716 of record CAZIGN010000001.1, on the reverse strand, counting down.
GACGATTACAAAAAAGAAACAAATGATAAAAAGGTTGCAGTTATAGCATCTACGGCAAGTCCTTTTAAATTTACAAGAAGTGTAATGAATGCAATAGACAAAAAATACGACTCTATGACAGATTTTCAACTTGTTGATGAATTGAGTAAAATTGCAAATGTAGCTGTTCCAAATGCAATTGAAGAAATAAGAGAAGCTAAGATACTACATGATACAAAGTGCAGCGTGGAAGAAATGAAACAAGTAGTTAAAGGATTTTTAAAGATATAGATTTTTTCTTAACTACAAGGCGAACATTCAAATGAATAATGAATAAACAAAAAGCGACATTTTGAAAATGTCGCTTTTTGTTTTGTAAAGAATGAAATTTTATTAAAATAAGGTTTTTATTAAAAT
>CAZIGN010000001.1:32086-33220 GCA_964538805.1 uncultured Lachnospiraceae bacterium | reverse complement strand
TTTTATTAAAATAAGGTTTTTATTAAAATGAAAGAGCAAAATTTATAATACCAAATGGATACGAAACTGGTAATATGAATAAATTATCATCAAACATTTCATCGGAATCAGTAGATAGAGGAGGCGTTAACGATAATTCAACTCCTTGTTCATTTGACATATTAACTGCAAAAATTCCATTGTGAAGATTGATGAAATCACAAACAATAGATTCGGTATATTCATCAATTTTCTCTATTTCTTCATCAGAATATCTGCTAGAAAAATATTTCATGGCATCATCTTGCATTAAAATAGAAGTCTCGGTATCAAACGAACCTTTAATTCCCTGAGAAGTTTTGTATAGCTTTGTATTTGAAGAAATACTTCTGATAGGGTTTAAAATAGTAAAGTCATCACCTATAAATCTTACAAGGTTATTAATCAAGAGAGAAACATAAATAGAAATATATTTTTCGTTTGAATTATTACCAAGATTAAATAATGTTTTTACAAGAACTTCTGCTTTAGTATTAGAAGATTTGTTTAAATCTTCATCAGTAAGAGCATATTTTTCTTTGTAATCATTAATTGCTTTTTCAAAATCTGAATTTGTCATATAACCTTTATCAACTAAAGCCTGACCTAGAAGTAAGTAGCCTGGTTGTTGAGAACCTATAAGCTCTAAAACTTGCTCGGAAGTTAAAAATCCTGCCTCGACAGCTAATTCGCCGATTCTTTTGTCAACTCTTGTTTGCATTATATGAACTTGTTCAACTTGACTTGCTGTCATATAACCGGCATTAATAGCTAAAACACCAAGTTGGAGGCGAACATTCTTTTTTTCTTGTAGAGCGTCAATTAGTTGTTCTCTAGTTACATAACGTCCGTTTAATAAAAAATTACCAAAAAATTGAGTAAACATTAGCATCCTCCTTTAGCAACATTAATAATAATACGTTTTACTTGTTCTGGATCTAATGGTTTTTGCAAAAAGTCACAAGCTCCTGCTTTAATAGCATCTTTTAAGAATGACTGTGTACCAACTGAAGAAGCCATAACAACCTTAGCATTAGAATCATAAGCTAGAATCTCTTCTACAGCTTCAATTCCGTCTTTGTTTGGCATAACTATGTCCATAAAAACAATGTCTGG
>CAZIGN010000001.1:29718-31986 GCA_964538805.1 uncultured Lachnospiraceae bacterium | reverse complement strand
TCTGTTGCAAATTGAAACTATGTAAATATAAAAGTGTAATAATGAAGAAATAATAGCAAATTGTAAAAAAACACAAAAAAAACACACAAAACACACAATTAAATCTAACAATAATGATATTTTAAATCAGAAGAAAGCTTGTTAAAGCAGTAAATTAGTTTTATAATTAATTAAAGATTTAATGTGGGTTGCAATTTAACGAGGAAGGATAGGGTTTTTATGGCGATTGAGATATTTAACAGATACGAAAAAAAGTTTCAATTAAATCAGACGCAGTTTGAAAAAGTTGTTCAACTATTAGAAGAACACATGGACTCAGATAAGCATTGTAAAGATGGTAGGACTTATAATATTGCTAATATTTATTATGACACATTTTCAGATGATTTAATAAGCAGATCTATTGAAAAACCAATATACAAAGAAAAGCTAAGGTTAAGAAGTTATGGAGTCCCGTCTTTAAATGATATGGTCTTTTTAGAAATCAAAAAGAAATATAATGGTATGGTTAATAAAAGAAGAACCAAGCTCCAATTAAAAGAAGCATATGAATTTATAGAAACAAAAAAAATTCCACCATTAAAGCCTTATATGAATACGCAAGTGCTTGAAGAAATCAAATTTTTCTTAAGCAGATACGAATTAGAGTCTAAACTATATCTTACATATGATAGAATAGCTTTTTTTGACAAAGAAGATTCGGATTTTAGAGTTACTTTTGATAAAAACATTAAAACAAGAAGAGAAAATGTCAGACTAGAAGCTGGAAATTATGGGAACAGACTTTTAGAAAAAGGAATATGGCTTATGGAGATCAAAACTTCAAAAGGAGTTCCTTTGTGGTTTGTTGAGATTTTAAATAACGAAGATTTATTCCCTAGATCTTTTTCAAAATATGGGACTGAATATAAGAATTACATTAAAAATGAAATTGTAACTAAAGGAGAAGAGAAATGCTCGAAAGTATATTTAACACAGCAGCAACAGGAACAGAAGTTCCAACACAAACAGCAGTCACAAGTATCATAGTAGCTTTAATTTTAGGAATATTTATTAGTTTGGTTTATATTTTCAGTGACAGAAAAAAAAGATATTCTACAAGTTTTGCAATAACACTAGTTATGTTGCCAGTAGTCGTGTCAGTCGTAATCATGCTCGTTGGATCTAATATAGCAAGTGCTATATCATTAGGTGGCGTGTTTGCACTAGTTAGATTCAGAAGTGTGCCAGGAGATTCTAAGGACATAGCTACAGTGTTTTTTGCAATGTCAGTAGGTTTAGCTTGTGGATTAGGATATATATTGTTTGCAGCAGTTTTTGGCAGTTTGGTTGGTATACTATACTTTTTACTTGTGTATTTTGGATATGCTGCGAAAAATCAAAACGCAAAGGATTTAAAAATCACAATTCCTGAATCACTTAATTTTTATGATGCCTTTGATGATTTGTTTGAACTATATACACATAACACAGATATAGTAAAGGTTAAGACAACAAACATGGGAACTTTGTATGAAATTACTTATAGAATAGTAATAAAAAATGATTCAGACTTAAAACAATTTATAGATGCTTTAAGATGCAGAAATGGTAATCTTAATATAATCGTATCTCAGATACCAGACAATACCAGCATACTTTAGTTTATGAACGAAACTTTAAAAAAGCACTGCCATAGGGCAGTGCTTTTTAGCTAAAACAATTCAATAATTTAGTAGTAAAATGTTGATTTTTTAAAGCTTCTCCTTGAATGAAAAACATTTAAATGCTATAATAACTTAGATTGAATATAAAATATCTAGGAGGGTTTATCATGAGTGTTAAAAAAGAAATGTTTGGTAAAACAAAAGAGGGTATTGCAGTAGATCTTTACACTATTACTAATAAGAATGGAGTAGAAGCTAAGTTTACTAATTATGGAGCAATACTTGTATCATTACTAGTTCCAGATTGTAATGGTTTGATGGATGATGTAGTTTTAGGATATGATGAATTGGAAAAATATTTCACGAATTCACCTAACTTTGGAGCTACTATAGGAAGACATGCTAACAGAATTGGTACTGCTTCTTTTGAACTTAATGGTGTTAAATATAATTTAGATAAAAACGATGGAAACAATAATTTACATGGTGGTTTTGATGGTTACCATAAAAGAGTGTGGGAAGGCAAAACCTATGAAACTAGCGAAGGTCAAGTTATGGAATTTTCATACCATAGTCCTGACTTAGATCAAGGTTTTCCAGGAGATTTAGATATAGTTGTAAA
>CAZIGN010000001.1:3971-29618 GCA_964538805.1 uncultured Lachnospiraceae bacterium | reverse complement strand
ACTGAGATTGGAAAAGGTGGTGTACCATATATTCATAGAAGTGGTTTATGTTTTGAAACTCAATACTATCCAAACGGCATAAACAGACCAAACTTCCCACAACCAGTATTAAAAGCTGGTGAAGAATATGAATTCACAACAACATACAAATTCTATACGTTAGATAAATAATAATAAAATATAAGGCAAGGGCATAGAGCGATGAAAGAAAAGAATTTTTTTGCAATGTTATCAAGAATGAAGTATATCAATAGGTGGGGGCTTATGCGGAATACTATCAATGAGAATATTGCAGAACATAGTCTTGATGTAAGTATCATAGCTCATGCACTTGCTATTATTAATAATAAATATTTTGATGGTGATATTAGTGCAGAAAGAGTTGCGGTGCTAGCGATGTTTCATGATTCAACAGAGATTATTACTGGTGATTTACCAACACCAATAAAGTATTATGCCCCAGATATAAAAATTGCTTATAAAGATATAGAAAAAAAAGCAGCTTTTCAACTAATAGATGGGCTACCAGAAGAAATAAAAAATGAATATAAGGATTTATTGATTGAAAATGAATCTGAAAAAGTTTTATGGAGATATGTAAAAGCAGCAGATAAAATATCTGCTTATATAAAATGTATTGTAGAAAAGCAAATGGGAAACAAGGATTTTATTAAGGCTGAAAAAGCTACTTTAAAGGCCATTAAAGATATGAAGATGCCTGAAGCAGATTATTTTTTGATAAATTTTCTTCCGGCATATACTCTTACTTTAGATGAGCAAACATGAATAAAATACTAGTTAGAAGTGGAGAGGTAAAATGTAGATGCGTAAAGATATTGAAAATATATCACTCGACATCATAAATAGCTCAGCAAACGGATATCTTTTACTTGAAAAAGAGCATGGTGAAAATGAAAAGTACTATGCCGTTTATACAAATAGAATGTTTGAAAAAATGTTTCATATATCCTTAGAAGAGCTAGAAGAAATAGAATTTTTTGAATTTTTAGATGATGTTAACTTTAAAAAAGATAAGTTACTACAGATAGTACATTTAGTAATAAGAAACAATAAAGTATATAGAGAAATTTTATATAGTTACAAATATAGTAAATATTTATATGTGACAATGTTTAGAATTAACGAAAGTTTTTTTGGCGCAACATTTTCTGATACTTCTGATTATCAAGATAATATTCATGAAATTAATGAACTTCATAAACAAAGGTTAGCTAGCGATGAAGAGTTGAGATATCAACTTAATTTATTGACAGCTGCAAGAGAAAAACTTACAAGGAATGAAGAAATATATAAGCTGATTTCAAGTAAGTCTAATGAAGGATTTAAGTACATCAATCACAATACAGGTGTTAGAATGACTTCTGCAAAGTGGTATGAGATGTTTAATATTGATAAAAAAGAAGAAGATAACGAAAGATTGTTTTTTGATGCTATTTGTGATGAAGATAGAACTAATATATCAAAATGTACATCTATGATTATAGAAGAAAAAATAGGGCATTTTGAAACAGAATTTAAAATCAACAATGGGAAAACATGGATTCATTGTACTGGAGTAAGTATTTTTGACAATACTGGAAAGTGCGAAGAGCAAATCTTTTTTTATAGTGACATAACTGAACTTAAAAACAAACAAATCGAATTAGAATATATGGCTTTTTATGACCCACAAACAGGAATGTATAATAGACATTATTTTATGAATGAGTTAGAAAATGCTGTTAAGAAAGCTAATAAAGATAATTTGTTAGTTCAGGTTATGGATATAGATTTAGATAACTTTAAAAGAGTTAATGATACAATTGGCTTTGTTTTAGGAGATGAACTTATTATTGCTTTTTCTAAAATAATAAGAGAGTTTGAGTCTGAAGTTGTTAAAGTTGGAAGACTTAGCAATGATGAGTTTGCGATAGCTTTATATGATGCACCTAGTGAAAACAGTGCCGAAATATTGTACAAGAATCTAAAAAAAAGGCTTGAAAGACCGATTTGTTTAAGTAATGGTGTTGAAATATATTTAAATATTAGTGCAGGAATAGCTAGTTATCCAGAAGGTGGTAGTACAGCAACTGATATACTTAAGTGTGCAGATATAGCTATGTTACATGTTAAAGATAATGGAAAAAATGGTATGGCAGTGTTTGAAAGAAATATGCTTAATACATTTTTGAATAATGTCTTAATAGAACAAAAACTAAAAAATGCCATGGAAAAAGAGAATTTTTATCTTTGCTATCAGCCACAATATGATGCAATAACAAAGAATTTAAGAGGCTTTGAAGCATTGATTAGATGGAAAGATATACAAGAGGGAATGATTAGTCCAGCGGTTTTTATTCCGATAGCAGAACGAATGGGTTATATTTTAAAAATTGGAAACTGGGTAATAAAAGAATCTCTAAAAACTTTAGCAAAATGGAAAAAGGAATTTCATTATAAAGGAGTGATGTCTATAAATATTTCAGCATTACAATTAAAAGATAGTAGGTTTGTTGAAAATTTATTATATCATGTAAGACTTAATAATCTAAGACCTTCAGATATAGAGCTTGAGATTACTGAAACAGTATTTATAGATGATTATAAAATTATGATTGAAGTGCTAGAAGTTATTAGCCATTACGGATTCAAGATATCTTTAGATGATTTTGGAACAGGTTATTCATCATTATCATATCTGAAAAATATACCTATAAATACTCTTAAAATTGATAAAACATTCATTGATTCAATGATTACTGATGAAGCTACTAGTATAATAATTCATTCTCTTATAGACATGGTTAGAAAACTAGGTTTAGAAACAATAGCTGAAGGGGTAGAAACACAAGAACAGTACAATTTTTTGAAAATAATAAATTGTGATAACATCCAAGGATATTATTTAGCTCATCCGATGGAAGAAAAAGATATATCAGAAATATTAAAAAGTTACAATAAATAATTAAGAAAGGATGATATATGTATTGCCAGTTCTTATATTTTTAATTAGAAAATAATAAAAAAGAACAAAAAATCTGCGATATATATGGGTGCAAAGTTGGATAAATCAATATTTATAGCAGAAAAACCAAGTGTGGCAAATGAATTTGCAAAAGCATTAAAATTAAAAACTCAAAAAAAAGATGGATATTTAGAATCTGAAAATACAATAATTACCTGGTGTGTTGGACATTTAGTTACTATGAGTTATCCAGAAGCCTATGATGTAGGATTAAAAAGATGGACTTTTGAAACCCTGCCATTCATACCAGAAGAATTCAAATATGAAGTTATACCTTCTGTAAAAAAGCAATTTAAAATCGTAAAAGAACTTCTAAACAGAGAAGATGTAAAAACTATATATGTATGTACTGACTCAGGAAGAGAAGGAGAATACATTTATAGACTGGTTGAAAAACTAGCCAAAGTTAAAGATAAAGTTAGAAAACGAGTATGGATTGATTCTCAAACTGAAGAAGAGATAATTAAAGGAATAAAAACTGCCAAGGATTTATCAGAATATGACAATTTATCTGAGGCGGCTTATTTGCGTGCTAAAGAAGATTATCTCATGGGAATTAATTTTTCAAGAGTTTTAACTTTAAAATATGGATATAGTATTAAAGACTATTTAAAAAAAGACAGAGCGGTTATATCTGTTGGTAGAGTTATGACTTGTGTTTTAGGAATGATAGTAAGAAGAGAAAGAGAAGTAAGAGAATTTGTCAAAACTCCTTTTTATAGAGTCCTCTCAAATGTTATAGTTGAAGGTGAAAAAATAGAATTAGAGTGGAAAGCGGTTAAGGAATCAAAATATTTTGAATCTTTACTTTTATATAAAGAAAATGGTTTTAAAGAAAAAGAAACAGCAAACGAATTAATAAAACTAATTAAAGAAAATGAAAAGTTAGAATATTTAGTTGAAAACATCGAAAAGAAAAAAGAAAAGAAAAATCCTCCGCTTTTATATAACCTAGCTGAATTACAAAATGAATGTTCCAAAATGTTAAAAATTAGTCCAGATGAAACTTTAAAGATAGTTCAAGATTTATATGAAAAAAAGATGTTAACTTATCCTAGAACTGATGCCAGGGTATTATCTAGTGCAGTTGCTAAAGAAATAACTAAAAATATTAATGGACTTAAGTCGATTGTTAAAGTTAATGAATTTGCATCTGAAATTATAGATAAAAAGATGTATCAGGGAATTGAAAAAACAAAGTATGTAGATGATAAACAGATTACTGACCATTACGCAATAATACCTACAGGTCAAGGGACAAATCTTATTAATAACTTAAAACCATCTGAGTATAAAGTTTATATGTCAGTAGTAAAAAGGTTTTTAGCAATATTTTTTCCGCCGGCAATTTATCAAAAAACAAGTATTTTAGCAACTATTGTAACTAAGGAACCTTCAAAAGAGAGTTTTTTTGCAGGTTTTAAAATATTAATAGATAAAGGCTATTTAAGGATATACGATAAAGAAGAAAACACCGAAGAGCTAAGCAGCAATGAATTAGCAATAAACGCCTTGAAAAAATTAAAGAAGAATGATAAACTAAACGCTGATGATTTGTTTATTAAAGAAGGTGAAACTTCACCGCCTAAAAGATACAACTCAGGATCAATTATTCTTGCAATGGAAAATGCGGGGCAATTAATTGAAGACGAGGAGCTTAGATCTCAGATTAAAGGAAGTGGAATCGGTACAAGTGCAACAAGAGCTGAAATATTAAAAAAACTTGTTACCATTGATTACATAAATTTAAATAAAAAAACTCAGATAATAACACCGACACAGTTTGGTGAGATGATATATGATGTTGTTAATTTATCAATAAGATCACTGTTAAATCCCGAACTTACAGCAAGTTGGGAAAAAGGACTTGATTATGTTGCAAAAGGAACAACGACACCTGAAGAGTACATGGAAAAACTATCATCATTTGTTATAAAAAGAGTTGAAGGAGTAAAGGCTCTTAATAATCAGAAATATCTATATAAGTGTTACTTAGATATTTCTAAAAATTACAAATGAGCTTATTTTATATAAATAAGTTGCTAAAATAATTAATATAAAGGAAGGATAATGCAAGATCTTTAAAAAGGTCGAATCGCAGATTTTGCGATAGCATAGGTATTAAAATGTGTGGAATAGTTGGATATGTAGGAAGTAAAGAATGTGCAGATGTATTAGTAGACGCACTTTCTAAGCTAGAATATAGAGGGTATGATTCTGCAGGTATAGCTGTTATGAAAGATTCAATTATTAATGTACAAAAAGCAAAAGGAAGATTGAAAAATCTTGAAGATAAGATGAAAAATGGAATGAAGCCAGAAGGTAATTGTGGTATAGGTCATACTAGATGGGCAACACATGGAGAACCTTCTGACGTCAATTCACATCCACACGGTAATGATAGATTGACACTTGTACATAATGGTATTATAGAAAATTATACTAAGATAAAAGCATTTTTATTAGATAAAGGATATGAGTTTAAGAGTCAGACAGATACTGAAACAATTGCAAATCTATTAGATTATTATTATTCAGGAGATCCTATAGAAACTATAACTAAAGTAATAGGTGAGCTTGAAGGTTCTTATGCTTTAGCGATATTATTTAAAGATTATCCAGGGAAGATATATGCTCTTAGAAAAGATAGTCCATTAATTATAGGTGTTGGAGAGACAGAAAACTTTATTGCATCAGATGTTCCTGCTATATTAAAATATACAAGAGATTATTATTTGTTAGAGCAAGATGAGATCGCAATTATTGATGAAGATAGTGTTGTTATTTATGACATTCATAAAGAGGTAGTTCAAAAAGAACTCCAAACTGCAAATTGGGATATAGAGGCTGCTGAAAAAGGTGGATATAAACATTTCATGTTAAAAGAGATTTTTGAACAACCTTTAGCTATGAGAACCACTATTTCTCCAAGAATATTTAATGGAATACCTTATTTAGAAGAAAGTGGTTTAAAAACAGAAGAACTTAAAAACTTCAAAAAAATACATATAGTAGCTTGTGGCACTGCAATGCATGCCGGATTAATTGGAAAGTATTTAATAGAAAAGCTAGCTAAAACAGAAGTAAACATAGATATTGCATCAGAATTTAGATATAGAGATCCTATAATAAGCAGCGAGGATTTAGTAATATTAGTTTCACAATCAGGAGAAACTGCTGATACTAAAGCTGTTCTAAGATTAGCTAAAGAAAAATCAGCAAAAACCTTGTCAATTGTTAACGTAAAAGGTTCTTCAATAGCTAGAGAGTCTGATATGGTAATATATACTCATGCAGGTCCTGAGATTTCAGTAGCATCAACGAAGGCTTATACGGTTCAAGTGTCTGTTATGTATTTGTTGGCATTTCAGTTAGCATATTCTAAAGGACACATTACAAAAGAACAATTAAAGGAATATATGGAAGAGTATCAAACTATACCAGCCTTCATGGAAGAAACATTAAAATCAATAGAAGAATGTCAATTTATTGCATCTAAACTTATAAATTCAGAATCTCTACTATACATTGGAAGAGGATTAGATTACGCACTTAGTATGGAAGGATCTTTAAAATTAAAAGAAATTTCATACATACATTCAGAAGCATATGCAGCAGGTGAATTAAAGCATGGAACTATCTCTCTTGTAACAAAACATATGCCTGTTATTGCTATAGCAACACAAAAAGAATTATTAGATAAAACTATTAGTAATGTAAAAGAAGTAAAAGCAAGAGGAGCAAAGGTGATTATGATTTGCCCGAAAAGTGCTCAAGTAGACGAAGAAGCAGTTGATTATTTTGTAAGAATACCAGACATGTCTTCATTATTTTTACCTATGCTTGCTTCAATACCAATGCAACTTATAGCTTATTACACATCTGTATTAAAAGGTTGTGATGTAGATAAGCCTAGAAACCTAGCAAAATCTGTTACTGTAGAATAAAAGAGGATAGTATGATTAAAAATAAGGACTTATTTAAAACTAATAATTCAATAGCCTTAAAGCTGATAAATGAAAATAAATATCCTTGGGAAGTATTACCAAAGATAAGTGAATTTATTATTAAAAAAGCAATTGAACTTAATCCTGATTATGAAGAATTTAGTGAGCATATTTGGATTCATAAAACAGCTAAGGTTGCTAAAAGTGCATCTATTACAGGACCAGTTATAATTGATGAAAATGCAGAAGTTAGGCATTGTGCATTTATTCGTGGAAATGCAATAATAGGTAAAAACTGTGTGGTTGGAAATTCGACTGAGTTAAAAAATGTTATCTTATTTGATAATGTACAAGTGCCACACTATAATTACGTTGGAGATTCGATCCTAGGTTATAAAGCACATATGGGAGCGGGATCTATTACTTCGAATGTAAAATCAGATAAAACTTTAGTGACGATAAAATGTTTTGACGAAACAATAAACACTAATCTTAAAAAAATGGGAGCTATATTAGCTGACTATGTTGAAGTTGGATGTAATAGTGTACTCAATCCTGGAACCATAATTGGAGAACATTCAAATATTTATCCTTTATCAATGGTTAGGGGATATGTGAAAGATAATACAATTTACAAAAATCAAAATGAAATTATTGATAAAGAATATTGATTTATTAAGATTTTAGTAATATAATAAAGCTAAGAAAAGAACTTTTTTAAGAAGTTTAATACTTCCTGGAATGTTCGATAATCCTATTAATTTGAACCTACAGGACTTGAAACGGGATCCCTATATTATTTATAGGATGTCAGGCCTCTATAATTTATTATAAGTGGAAGGCAGAATATATTTTGCGGTAACCCACCTAGCAATAGCTAGGAGTCAAAATAATAGGACCGGCATTTTGGGTGTTATATAAAACCAAAAAACAATTATATACATTAAAAATCATAGAAAGCTAGTATATTATATTAATATATTAGCTTTTAATATACTTAAAATTAAACTAGTTTTAAAATGTAAAAAGGCAGGTCATATTATGATGAATAATCTAAATAAAAGGGTAACAAAAGAACAAAGAATTCATCTTATTCTAATAGCTTTAATAGTTGTGATTGCAACATTAATATTCATAGTTAATAAAAATAAAGACTATAGCAATGATCCAATGTTATCATTTGTTGACAGAGCCTTTGTTTCTAAGAGTATTAGTTTAATTGAAGCAACCAAAAATGACTGTGAAAAATCAAAAGATCAATTTGACTTAGAAGAAGAACTTTGGTTTGAAAAATATATGAACTACATGTATCAGGAAAACTTTTTTGATATAGAAAAAATAAAACCTACTCAAAAAGAAGCTCTAAAGAAGTTTTCGTATGAAGAATTAGATGAATTATTAAAGAGGCAAAATGTAAGTAATACAAAGATAGAAGAAATCATAAAAGAAAACAAACCTTATGATAAAATAACCTATAAACAGTGGAGTCTCATTTATGAATTATTAATAAAAAGTATATCATCTGCTAGAGAATTAAAGTTAGAAAAACAAACTATCATAATAGTTGACTACAAAACTATAAATGAAATAAAAGAATCTAATATAATTACAAGTGTTGATAAGAATTATGTTTCGGAAGGAATTGATTTTTCATTTTATAAAGATAAAAAGGTAGAAGTATATATAAACGATAATGAAATTGTATTAATAAGCAAAAAAGTTTCTGATACTGTAGAGTATAATAACGTATGGATAAAAAAGGCTGGTAAAGGAATTTTTGAAGTTGTAATTAATAATACAATAAAAAAAATAGAGTATAAAAATGATCTTAAAAGTTATACAGGTGTGGTTGCTGATATAAAAATTGAAAATCATGAAGTTTTAGATATAAAAATAAAAGAAAATATAATATGTAAAAAACTCTTGTCTATCTCTAGTAGTACTTTAGAACTAGAAGAGGTAGGAGATTTATTAGTGTCAAAACATTTAGTAGTATATAAAAATTTTGAAAAACTTGAAAAATTATCTATAGAAGATATTATTATAGGCTATACGAATTATGATTTTGTAATAGAAAATGAAGAAGTAGTAGCTATAATAATGAAAAACAATATTGATTATAGCAAGATAAGAATTCTCATTAAAAACATAGGATATATTGATTATCTACATGAAAAAATAACTATTAGTTCAAAAAGTCCTCTTGTTGTAAAATATAAAAATGATACTTCTCAGAAGGAATATATTCTAAAAGATATAAAAGAAAATGAAAAATTCACATTAACAGAAGAATCTGAATTTTTAAAAGGGAAAAGAGTTATAATTGAAGCCCAAAATGCTCCAATAACTATTCATACTTTATTAAGGGACAATAAAGTTCCAGCATATAGAGGAAGATTAGAAGTGTTTCTAAATGAAGATGGCTTGATGATTGTAAATGAGGTAGATGTAGAAGAGTATTTGTATTCAGTTGTTGCTAATGAAATGCCATTTTCATACAGCAAAGAAGCCCTTAAAACACAAGCTATAGTTGCTAGAACATTTGCATATAATCATATAAAATTAAGTAAACTTAAAGAGCTATCAGCACATGTAGATGATACTAGTATCTATCAACCATATAATGAAAAAAATGAACATGAGAATACAATAATAGCAGTGGATGAAACTAAAAACCTAATTATAACAAATGAAAGCAAATTGATAACACCCTACTTTTTTTCTACATCTATAGGTGCAACAACAGATTATTCAATATGGACAGATAAAGAAATACCATATATAAAATCAAAGTTTTTACAAAAAAAATCAAATAAAAATTTAGATTTAAAAGATGAAGATTCATTTGAAATATTTATAAAATCTTCTTTTGACTCTTTAGAAGCTAGTTATCCTTATTATAGGTGGAATGTCTTTTTGCCTATTGAAAAAATAAATAAAGATATTAATAGTATTTTAAAAAAAGAATATGAAAAAGATAATAAAAGTATTGAAACTCTAAAGGGTGAAGAATATGTAAATGAACCGATAAACGACATCGGAAATATAAGTGAAATAAAAATTAGCTCAAGAAAAAATGGAGGAAGTGTTTATTCGATAACAATTTATGGATCAAAAAAAACAGTAAGAGTTAATAAGGAAGAAGTGATAAGAAAAGTGTTAGCCCCTAGAGGGGAAGTTGTAACTAGAAATGATCTTGCTTTGAATAATTCTTTAGAAATGTTACCAAGTGCTTTTTTTATGATTGAAAACATAATTACAAACAAAAAAAATACTGGTATAAAAATATATGGAGGAGGTTATGGTCATGGGGTTGGATTAAGTCAAAATGCGGCAGAAGAATTGGCAAAAGAGGGTAGTGACTATGAAGAAATTATAAAGTTTTTTTATGAAAAAGTAGAAGTTGTAGAATTCTTACATTGATTTTTTAAAATCAATGTAAGAATCGATATGCTTTTTTAGATGTAGATTAATAGCAGCGCCAATAAACATTATATACATACATATATAAGTCCAAAGCATTAGCAAAACAACAGTGGTTAAACTACCATAAACATATGAGTAACGCCCCATGTTGTCTATATAAAAAGAAAAGGCAGAAGAAAAAATCATCCATCCTATAGCAGAAAAAATAGAACCAGGTAAAGCATTAAAAAGTGTTACTTTAATATTTGGCATAACCATATATAAAAAGATGAAAAATAAAGTTAATATTAATAATGAAATAAAAAATCTAAGATTTAAAAACACATTGAAAATATCTTCAACAAACGGTAATTCCTTACTAATAAGTCGATACAATGAATTTCCAAACACTAGAAGTGAAAGGGTAAACAATATAGCAAGCAGTAAAATTATGGTATAAAAAGCAGACATAAGACGTAAAAGAAAATAGTTTCTTGCCTCTTTTGCATGATAAACTGCATTTAAACCAGTTTTTATAGCAAGCACACCTTTTGAAGCAGACCATATTGCGGTTATAGCAGTAATTGAAATAATTGCACCATTGGCCCTTCCATACATTTCATTAATCATATTATCTATTAAAGGATCTAGATAATTTGGAGTCACCCTACTAATATAAAAAATAAGGTCGTTTTCTGTAAGTGGGGTATATTTTATCAAAGTCAATAAAAGCATTATAAAAGGAAACAAGGTAAGAATTAAAAAATATGATGATTTAGCGGCAAAGGCACTAACATTATCTTCACCAAGAGAAATTACAAAATTTTTGATTGATAATATAAATGACTTTAATTTAGTTTTAACCATAAGATAACCTTTCTTTAAACTTACTTAACTGATTAAAGTAAGTTTGTGTAAACATATAATTGAACTAGTATACAATATGTAGTATTATAGCATTTAGAGTAAGTATAAACAAGAAAAACAAAGGATGGCAATCAAAATGATATATTATTTACCAACAAAAGTAATAAGTGAAGAAAACTGTGTTAGAAAATATAGTGATTTATGGTGTGCATATGGCTCTAAAGCAATGATTATAACAGGAAGTTCTTCCTCGAGAATTAATGGTTCGCTAATGGATGTAACCAATGAACTAAGTGAAAAGAACATACAATATATTGTGTTTGATGATATAGAAGAAAATCCATCAGTAGAAACAGTAATGTTAGCGGCTAGTATTGGGATAAAAGAAAATGTTGATTTCGTTATAGGAATAGGTGGTGGCTCACCACTTGATGCTGCAAAAGCAATTGCACTTATGATAGCTAATGAAGATGAAACAAAAGAACTCTTATATGACCCTATAAGTGTAAGTCACTTACCTGTAATTGCAATTCCAACTACTGCAGGTACTGGTTCTGAAGTAACTCCATATTCGATTTTGACTTCTCACGAATTAAAAACCAAAAAGAGTATAAGCCATAAGATATTTCCTGAAGTTGCTTTAGTAGATTATAGATACTTAGCTACAGCTTCAAACAGTGTTATGATTAATACAGCAGTAGATGCATTATCACATTTGGTAGAGAGTTTCCTAAATAAAAACAGTAACGAATACAATCAAATATTTAGTTTTATGGGAATGAATACATGGGCAAGGACAAAA
This sequence comes from uncultured Lachnospiraceae bacterium, assembly GCA_964538805.1. Classification (GTDB taxonomy): domain Bacteria; phylum Bacillota; class Clostridia; order Lachnospirales; family Lachnospiraceae; genus CAZIGN01. The sequence continues at coordinate 17,572 of CAZIGN010000001.1, read as the reverse complement.
GAATTTCTTTTATACTTAAAAGAAACTAAATGTATTGATGAAGATGAATTGAAAAAAAGAGACATTAATTTAATAAATAATTTAGAAGACTTAATGTATTCATCAACTTTAGCGGGAATGGCTATAGCACACACAGGGACATCTTTGCCACATGCACTAAGCTATGCTCTTACGTACCTAAAAGAGATGCCTCACGGAAAAGCAGTTGCAAGGTTTTTGCCTAATTATCTATATTTGTATGAAAAAAAAGACAAAAAAATGGCCGATCAGGTAATTAGGTATTTAGGCTTTAAAGATATTGATGAATTTAGAGATTTTATTTATAAGTTGATAGGAAAAGTTGAAATTAATGAAGATATAATAGAAAAAAACTATAATGATGTTTTATATAATCAAAGTAAATTAGCTAATTTCCCATATACAGTCGAAAAAGAAGATATTCTAAATATGATGAAAAACTAGAAACGTTGATTTTAAAAAGGAGATGTATGTCAGAGATAAACAGATTATTCACGAATGAATATTTGATAAATGAAGATATAGTTGTTGATGATTTCGAAGGTTTTAAACTTTGTATAGATACATTTGAATATGATGATAAAATTAAAAATAAGCCCGTAATTCTTTGGGTACATGGAGGGGCTTGGTTTATAAAGGATTTAGATAGAAAATATTGTCCTTATGAACATTTTGACAAGTTTTTAAAAGCAGGTTTCGTGATTATATCGGCTGATTACAGATTGGTTGATAAAGCCCCATTTCCTATGATGCTTATGGATTTAAAAATGATAATTAAGTACATAAAACATAATGCAAAAAAATTTAACATTGATAAAGATAACATCTTTGTTTGGGGAGAATCAGCAGGAGGGCACCTTGCAACATTTTTAGCTTTGAATAAGCCTGTAGGTTTAGAATTATCAGACAAGTATAAGAATATATATAAAATAAGAAGTAAGGATATTAAAGAGGATGATACTATTAAAGCTGCCTGCATATGGTATCCACCTGTAAAGATTGATTTGATGGCAATAACGAATGAAAAAGACATTGAAATTCTTATTAAGTTAGTTGGGAAAAAGCCTGATGAAGATGAAGTTAGAACTTATAATGTAAGTCCTTATAATTTTTTACATAAAGACATGAAAAACATTTATTTAATGCATGGAAATATAGATACGCTAGTTGATATATCTCAAAGTGAAGTTCTTTTTGAAAAATTAAATGATCTAAAAGTAGAAAATGTTAAATTTAGTATAATTGATAATCAAGGTCATGGATTTTTTAAAGGAGATGAGTATTATTATAATATTCTAGATTGGTTTAAAGAGATTCTTGCAAAGAAAGAGAATCTATGCTAGAATACACTCATTGTAAATTAATATAAAAGGCGTTTAAAGTGTTAAGTAGTAATATATCTTCTTTTTAGAGAAAAGCGATCATAGGCTGTAAATCGCTTAAGTTCAGATATGTTTTCGAAATTCCCACTCTAGCTTTATATCCTAATTCATTTTTAATCAAAATGTTAGTAAGATGTGACGTAATTATGCGTTAAATAATTTAAAGTGCCTGCTGTGCAGGAAACTGGGTGGTACCGCGGATATAATTCGTCCCTTTTTAGGGGCGAATTTTTTATGTTCTGTGGAAAGTTAATAATAATATTTTAAATTCCTTAAAAAACAAAAAAATGAAAGAAAGGTGTAATAGATATGCAAGAGAAATTAAAAAGAATTAAAGAAGAAGCTATTAAAAAGATTGAAGAGTCAGTTAATCTAGAGCAATTAAATGAAATCAAAGTTGCCATTTTAGGAAAAAAAGGAGAATTGACTGAAGTACTAAAAGGTATGAAGGATGTAGATAAAGAGGACAGACCTAAGGTAGGTCAATGGGTTAATGATACAAGAAGTGCAATAGAAGAGGTATTTGATAAAATTAAAAATGATATTGCAAAAAAGGCAAGAGAAGAACAACTAAAAAAAGAAACTATAGACGTTACATTACCAGCCAAGAAAAAAACTATAGGACACAGACATCCGAATTCTATAGCCTTAGAAGAAGTTGAAAGAATATTTGTAGGTATGGGCTATGAAGTGGTTGAAGGTCCTGAAGTCGAATATGATTATTACAACTTTGAAGCTTTAAATATTCCGGCTAATCACCCAGCAAAAGATGAGCAAGATACATTTTATATTAATGATAAAATAGTTTTAAGAACACAAACTTCACCAGTTCAAGTAAGAGAAATGGAAAAAGGAAATCTTCCTATAAGAATACTTGCACCTGGTAGAGTGTTTCGTTCAGACGAAGTAGACGCAACACATTCACCATCATTCCATCAAATTGAAGGACTAGTTATAGATAAGAATGTAACATTTTCTGATCTTAAAGGAACATTAGCTCAGTTTGCAAAAGAATTATTTGGAGAAGATACAAAAGTAAAGTTTAGACCTCATCATTTTCCATTCACAGAGCCAAGTGCAGAAGTCGATGTAACTTGTTTTAAATGTGGTGGAGAAGGCTGCAGGATGTGTAAAGGTACTGGTTGGATAGAAATATTAGGATGCGGAATGGTACACCCTAGAGTTCTAGAAATGAGTGGAATAAATCCTGATGAATACTCAGGGTTTGCCTTTGGTGTAGGTTTAGAAAGAATTGCATTATTAAAGTATGAAATTGATGACATGCGTTTGTTGTATGAAAACGATGTAAGATTCTTAAAACAATTCTAGTAATAATTACAATATAATAAAAAACTTCACAAAGAAAGGAATAAATTTATGAATACACCATTATCATGGATAAAAGCTTATGTGCCAGAATTAGAGGTAACAGATAAAGAATATATAGATAAAATGACATTGTCAGGAACAAAGGTAGAAGGTTTAGAAAGACTTGATGCAGACTTAGATAAGATTGTAGTTGGACAAATTGTAAAAATAGAAAAGCATCCTGATGCAGATAAATTAGTTGTTTGCCAAATTAATATTGGAGAAGAAACTATTCAAATAGTAACAGGAGCTACTAATGTTTTAGAAGGTCAAAAAGTGCCTGTGGTTTTAGATGGCGGAAGAGTTGCAAGTAGCCATGATGGTAAAAAAACTCAAGGTGGAATGAAGATAAAAAAAGGCAAACTAAGAGGAGTTTTATCACAAGGAATGTTATGTTCTATTGAAGAACTAGGACAAAATAGAGAAATGTATCCAAATGCACCAGAAGATGGAATTTATATACTTGATGAAGAAGTAGAAATTGGAGCTGATGTTATAGAACTTCTTGGTTTAAGAGAATCAGTTTTTGAATATGAAGTAACTTCAAATAGAGTAGATTGTTTTGGTGTTTTAGGTATAGCAAGAGAAGTAGCAGCAACATTTAACAAACAATTCAAACCACCTGTTGTAATTGCAAAAGGCAATGGAAAAGATATAAATGGATTGATTGATGTTGAAGTTAAGGATGAATTATGTAGAAGATATGTTGCCAGAATAGTTAAAAATGTTAAAATAAAACCTTCTCCAGAATGGATGCAAAGAAGATTAGCAGCATCAGGCATTAGACCAATAAATAATATTGTTGATATAACTAATTATGTTATGCAAGAATATGGTCAACCTATGCATGCATTTGATCTTAGTAAAATAGAAGATAAAAAAATTATTGTAAGAAAAGCAAATGAAGATGAAGAGTTTGTAACACTTGATGGTGTAACAAGAAAACTAGACAATAATATGCTAGTTATTTGTGATGGAAAAAAACCTGTAGCTATAGCTGGAATTATGGGTGGAGAAAATTCTAAGATTACAGATCAAGTACAAGATATAGTTTTTGAATCAGCTTGTTTTGATGGAACTAACATAAGATTAACTTCAAAAAGATTAGGATTAAGAACGGATTCTTCAGGAAAGTTTGAAAAAGGGTTAGATCCTAATAATGCAATGGTTGCAATTAATAGAGCTTGTGAATTGATTGAATTATTAGAAGCAGGTGAAGTAGTAAGTGGTTCAATTGATGAATATAAAAATATAAATCAACCAAGAAGAGTTGAATTTTCATTTGAAAAGGCTAATAAATTATTAGGAACTGATATTAAAGATGAAAAAATGTTGGATATATTTAAAAAATTAGAATTAGAGTATGACGAAAGAACAAAAGAAGTTATAGTTCCTACTTTCAGACAAGATTTAGAAACCCAAGCTGATTTAGCAGAAGAAGTTGCAAGATTTTTTGGTTATGATAATATTCCTACAACACTTCCACAAGGCGAGGCTACTACTGGTAAATTATCTTTAAAATTAAGAATTGAAAATATTGCAAAAGATGTTGCAGAGTACAATGGTTTTTCTCAATCTATGAACTATTCATTCGAAAGTCCTAAAGTGTTTGATAAATTATTGTTAGGTAGTGATTCAGACAAGAGAAAAGCAGTTACTATTATAAACCCATTAGGAGAAGATTTTAGTGTAATGAGAACTACTCCATTAAACGGAATATTAACTTCTTTATCAACAAACTATAACAGAAGGAATAAGAATGTTAAGCTTTATGAGTTAGCTAATATATATGTTCCAAAGCAAATTCCTGTTACAGAACTACCTGATGAAAAGATGCAATTTGTATTAGGAATGTATGGAGAAGGAGATTTCTTCTCGATGAAAGCAGTAGTAGAAGAATTATTTGAAAAACTAGGAATTAATGAAAAACTTATCTATAATCCAGATAACAAGAAAGAATTTTTACACCCAAATAGACAAGCTGATGTAATATATAAAGACATTATAGTAGGTTATTTAGGTGAAGTTCATCCACAAGTTATGGATAATTATGAAATAGGTGAAAAGACATATATTGCAGTTATAGATATGAATGAAATCATACCATTTGCTACATTTGAAAGAAAGTATAAAGGAATTGCTAAGTATCCTGCAATAACTAGAGATTTAAGTATGACTATGTCAAAGGATATACCTGTTGGTAAGGTTGAAGAAGTATTTGACAGATGTGGTGGAAAGCTACTTCAAGGATATGAATTGTTTGATATTTATGAAGGCTCACAAATCGCAAAAGGATTTAAGTCAGTAGCTTATTCTTTAGTATTTAGAGCAGCAGATAGAACCCTTTTAGAAGAGGATATAAGTAATTCTATGGATAAGATTCTAAAAGAATTAAAAGTATTAGGGATAGAGTTAAGAGGATAGTCAAAGTTCTTATTTAAGGTAAGAATTCCTATAAAAGAAAAAGGAAGAAAGACTATGAAAGACAATTTAAAACAAGTATTAAAACTTAAAAGAATGTATCTTTTACTTCTATTACCTATATCGATAATTATTATGATAATAGCTACTAATAATACATATATAGCAGAGTATGTATTTTCTAGAGTTTTATTTAGATTTTTATCATTTGTTATAAGTATATTTACTAGGTTTATACCATTTTCCGTAATGGAAATTGGTATAGTACTTAGTCCGATTTTGATATTTATAATACTAAAAAAATTCATAAGTAACATTAAAAATAATAAGGATAGAAGAAAAATTATTTTTTTAAAAACATTTATTAATATTCTGATTTCTATAAGCATTTTAACGTTTATATATGTAACATTATGTGGTGTTAACTATCATAGATATCCATTTTATAAATATTACGGAATAGAAAACAAGGAATATGATATTGACGATTTATATGAAGTTGCGATATATCTTTCAAAAGAAGCAAGTATTGCAAGAGACAAAACTGTTGCCGTGGATGAAAACAATGTCATGAAACTTAGTGAATCTTCATATAAAACGGCTAAAAGAGCCAGGGATTATTTTAAAGAATTTTCAAAAAAATATCCTTCTTTAGCTGGAACAAATTCAGTACCTAAGAAAATAATGTTTTCAGAACAACTTACAAGCACAAGGATAGTAGGTCTTTATTCAATGTTTACACAAGAGGCTAACTATAATGATTTTGTGCTTGATTTTAATAAACCAGCCACAATGTGTCATGAACTTGCCCATCTTCATGGATATATGAAAGAAGATGAAGCTAATTTTATTGCTTATTTAGTATGCATTAACTCTGATGATCCTGAATTTATGTATAGTGGTTATATATCTGCACTAGATTACATATTAGATGAAATTTATACAAATGATGCCAAAATGTATACAGAAATTCTAGACAAGATGGATGATCAAATAGTTTTAGATTTGTATTATGAATTTACTTTTTGGGAAGATTTAGAAAAAACTACTAATATAGATAAAGTTTCGAATGTAGCAAATAATATTAATGATTCTTTCATTAAGGCAAATGGAGTTGAAAGTGGAACTAATAGTTATAATGAAATGATTAGTTTAGTAGTAGCTGATTATAAAGCAAATATCAAATAATAAATTAGTAAATAAATAAACATATAAATCGGTTTTTTAGAAAGGAAGGAACACAAACGTAATGTGTGACAAGGTTAATACATGGAATTAAAAGAGTTTTATTATGATCTGCCAGAAAGATTAATTGCCCAGGACCCATTAGAAAACAGGGACAGTTCTAGATTACTAACAATGGATAGAAAAACTGGAGAAATAAGTCATAAACATTTTTATGATATTATTGATTATTTAGAAGAAGGCGATTGCCTTGTTTTAAATGATACAAAAGTAATTCCTGCAAGACTTATAGGTAATAAAGAAAAAACAAACGCTAGCATTGAAGTTTTGCTATTAAAAAGAAAACAAAATGATGTTTGGGAAACTTTAGTTAAACCTGGTAAAAAAGCAAAAATTGGGGCAAGGATAGTATTTGGCGAAGGCTTATTAGTTGGAGAAGTGATTGATATAGTAGAAGAAGGAAACAGACTAATAAAATTTGAGTACGAGGGTATATTTGAAGAAGTTTTAGATAAACTTGGAGAAATGCCTCTTCCACCATATATCACACATAAACTTCAAGATAAAACAAGATATCAAACAGTATATGCAAAAAATGAAGGCTCTGCTGCAGCACCTACTGCAGGACTACATTTTACAAAAGAACTAATGGAAAAAATCAAAGAAAAAAAGATAGAAATAGCATTTGTGACCTTGCATGTAGGACTTGGTACTTTTAGACCTGTTAAAGTAACAAATATTCTTGAACATCATATGCATTCTGAATTTTATGTTGTTGAAGAAGAAGTAGCAAAAAAGATTAATAATGCAAAAGCAAACAATAAAAAAGTTATAGCGGTAGGAACTACTAGCTGTAGAACTTTAGAATCAGCTACTGATGAATTTGGGGTTTTACATCCTACAAGTGGTTGGACTGAAATTTTTATATATCCTGGTTATAAGTTCAAAATTCTAGATGGCTTAATTACTAACTTTCATTTACCTGAATCTACGCTTTTGATGTTAGTTTCAGCATTTTCAAATAAAGATTTTATTATGAATGCATACAATGAGGCAATATTAAATGAATATAGATTTTTTAGTTTCGGAGATGCAATGCTATTATACTAAATAATTTAATTATCATTGAATTATAATACTTTTATATAGTATAATAAGCTTATTATTGATTAGCTTTTTATAGAAAACGGAGGGTAATACCATGGAAAATGATAAAAGACGTAATAAAAGATTGCCAATTGATGTAACTATTAAATTAAAGCAAGTAAAGCAAGGGAATGAGCAATATGCAAGTACAATGCCTAAAGAAGAGTTTGAAGTTGAACTTGTAAATGTATCAAAAGATGGTATAGCTTTTAAAGCTAAAGAAAATCTGATGCTTAATACATATTTTGATGCACATTTAGTTTTATGGGCTAAGGAAGATTTTGAATGTGTTATCGAGATTGTCAGAATGGAAAATACCGGTCAGGATAAGACACTTTACGGTTGTAGATTCATAGGTATTACAAACAATGATCAATTATTAATACAAATACATGAATTAATAGAAGCTAATAAAGAAAAATAGAACAATCAAATATTTTTTAGTTAGAAGGGAAAAAAAGTGAGTACAATATATAATGTTAAAAAAACTGACAAACCCTTTGATATATGTGTAAATGTACCCGGCTCTAAAAGTATAACAAATAGAGCTTTGTTTATGGCAGCTTTAGAAAAAGGTAATATAACCATAAATGGAGCTTTGTTTAGTGATGACTCTAGAGCTTTTTTAGATTGCCTTATATCACTTGGTTATGATTTAGAAATTAATGAAGATAAAAAAAGTGTAAGATTAATATCAAACGGTTATCTGATTAACAATAAAGACGCTATGGTAAACGTAAGAAGTGCTGGAACGGCAGCAAGATTTATTACGACGCTTTTAGCACTAACAAAAGGAAACTATATTATTGAGTCTTCACAACAGATGAAAAACAGACCAATGAAACCACTTTTTGATGTTTTAATACAATTAGGGGCAAATATAAGCTATCTAGAAAAAGAGGGCCATTTGCCAATAAGAATTGAAAACGAAGAATTTGTAATGTCAAATAGTAATAAAGTGGATATTGATATAAGTAAAAGTACACAGTTTTTAAGTGCACTAATTATGATAGCTCCACATCTGAAAAATGGTTTAGAAATCAATATTACTAGTGAGAAAAAAGATGGTTCTTATATAAGAATAACCAGAAAAATGTTAGAAGAATTTGGTTATTTATCTGAAAAAGAAGATTCGGTTTATACAATTAAAAACACAGTTTTACCAGAAAAGAAAGACTTTGTATATAATGTAGAACCTGATGTTTCAGCAGCTTGTTATTTTTATGGTTTAGCATTTCTAACAGGGGGAAAAGCCTTGGTAAAAGGTGTACATTTTGATTCTATGCAAGGTGATATAAACTTTCTAAAACTCTTAGAAAAAATGGGTGCTAAGGTTAAAGAAGGGGAAGAAGGAATTAAATTAGATGCTAGTTGCCTTATTAAGAATAATGAAGTGGTATTTGACGGAATTGAAGTTGATATGAATAATTACTCAGATCAAACGATGACACTAGCTGCTATTGCTCCATTTGCAAAAACACCTACAAGGATATATAACATTTCACATATTAGGTTACAAGAATCAGATCGTTTAAAAGCTATTGTTAATGAACTTACAAAAATGGGAATTAAATGTATCGAAAAAGAAGATGAAGTAACTATTTATCCAGGTTTAATAAAACCTTCGTTAGTTAGCACTTATGAAGATCATAGAATGGCAATGGCTTTTTCTCTTATAGGTACAAGAGTTGAAGGAATAAGTATTGATGATTATAAATGTTGTAGAAAAACTTTCGAAGAGTATTTTGAAGTACTTGATAGCTTATATTAATCTAGAAATTATATAAAAAAACGAATAGCAAAAAAGTCATATCACAAGAGTGATATGACTTTTTTAAGTCAATTTTATATCAACGAAACTAAGGAGTAATCAGTTAAAAGTATCTCTATATTCTTTGCTTTTTATAAAGATGTCATGAATGTATTCTGAATCAGAGGATTCTAATTTTTCTTTGAGTTCACAAAGAGAATTAATATATTTTTCAAGTAATAGACTTATGTTTTCTTTATTGCTCATGCAAATTTGTTCCCAGACTTCAGGAGATGCAGAAGCAATTCGTGTTATATCCTTAAATCCACCAGCAGCAATTAGTCTCATGTGTTCTTTAGTAGTATCATTGTCTTTTACTAGATTGACTAAAGAAGAAGCAAGTAGGTGAGGAAGATGACTTATTCCAGCAACTGTATAATCGTGTTCATTATAATCAATTATAAGTGGGTTTGCACCAAGGTCTTTCACAAATTGTATTAAAATATCAAGCTTATCTTTATTAGTATTTGCAGTAGGTGTTAAAGCATAAAAAGCATTATTATACAAAGTGGCGCTAGAATTAGCATATCCAGTTTTTTCTGAACCTGCCATAGGATGACCACCTATAAATTGACCTGTAAGATCAAGTTTTTCAATTGCTAAGTGAATATCCCCTTTTACGCTCCCAACATCTGTTAGTATAGTATTAGGGTTTAAAAAAGGCTTTAATTTTTCCAGGTAAAATATATTGTATTCCACAGGCGTACATAAAAAGATGATGTCACATTCATATAGTTTTTCATCTATTTCATCTAAGATAAGATCTATAATTTTATCGTTATATCCATCTAAAAGTGGCTGTTTGCTTCTATTATAAGCAATTATTTTATAATTAGGATGAACCTTTTTAATAGTTTTTCCAATAGCTCCACCAATAAGTCCAAAGCCGATTATTCCAATTGTTAAATCAGACATTTAAAAACTCCTTCCAACAAGTTTTGTAAATGGTCTTAACTCATCACATAATTCATCGAATTGAGGGAAGGTTAAAGATTGTGGTCCGTCTGATAAAGCAATTTCAGGTTGTGGATGAACTTCTATCATAAGACCATCTGCACCAACTGCTACAGCGGCTTTAGAAAGTGGTAATACATAATCTCTAACGCCTGTTGCATGACTTGGGTCTACTATTATTGGTAAATGACTTTTTGATTTAATAACAGAAACAGCACTAATATCTAGAGTATTTCTTGTAGCTGTTTCAAAAGTTCTTATTCCACGTTCACAAAGAACGACATTCTTATTACCACCTGCTATTATATATTCAGCAGCATTAAGCCATTCATCTATTGTAGCTGCAAGGCCTCTTTTTAAAAGTACAGGGATATTAGACTTACCAGCTTCTTTAAGTAAATGAAAGTTTTGCATATTACGAGCGCCTATTTGAATCATATCAACATACTTAGAAGCTGCCTCTATTGCTTGTTCACTTATTACTTCACAAATAACATTTAGCCCTGTAAGCTCTCTAGCTTCTTTCATATATCTTAAACCTTCTTCTTCAAGACCTTGGAAAGAATAAGGAGAAGTTCTAGGTTTGTAAGCTCCACCTCTTAAAAAATTAGCACCTGCTTTTTTAACAGCTACAGCTGTTGATAATAACTGTTCTTTTGATTCAACAGCACAAGGACCTGCCATGATTGTTAAATTATCAGGGCCAATGAATGTGTTTCCAACTTTTATGTTACTAGGTTCTGGATGGAATTTTTTATTAGCTAGTTTATACGACTCAGTAACCGCCACTATCTTTTCTACTTCAGGAGATACTAGGATTTTTTCTTCAGAAAGCTTTGATTTATCTCCAATAACCCCCACTATTGTAACTTCTAAACCAGAAGAAATGTGTGCTTGTAGGTTAGCTTCTTCTATTATACTCTTAACCTTACTAATTGCTTCATTAGAAGCATTTGGTTTCATTACTATTATCATATGTTTACCATCCTTTCTTTATAATAAAATGTATCATACATTAGTTAATAGTGGTTGTCAACACTTTATTGCTTTAAAGTTTAAAACTTTAAAGTGAATAAGAAAAAACGTATTTATTAACATTTGCTAAAAGCTAATAAATAAGAAATTTGAAGTATTCATAGCATATTGGTAAAAGTATTTAAATAAATAACGATTTATAAGAAAAATTTGTTAATATTTATCAAATTATCTTGCAAATAAGTGCTTTAAAGAGTAAAATATATACATACTAATGTTTTTAAGGAGGTTAATTATGGATATTTACAAGACAGAATCTATCAGAAATGTTGTATTACTAGGTCACGGTGGTTCGGGTAAAACTACTTTGGCAGAAGCTATGGCATATTCTACAGGTGTAACTACAAGAATGGGTAAAATTGAAGATGGTAATACCATTAGTGATTATGACAAAGAAGAGATAAAAAGAAAATTTTCAATCAATGCTTCAGTTATACCAATTGAATGGGAAAATCTTAAATTTAATATCCTTGATGCTCCTGGTTATTTTGATTTTGTGGGTCAGGCTGAGGAAGCTATGAGTGTTGCAGATGCAGCAGTTATAGTAATTAATGGTAAATCGGGAATTGAAGTAGGTACAATTAAAGCTTGGGAGATTTGTCAAAGAAGAAACATACCAAGGATATTTTTTATAACTAATCTAGACGATCCTAATGCAAACTACATAAAAGTTGTTGAACAGTTAAAAGAAAAGTTTGGAAAGCAGGTAGCTCCAATACATTTACCTATTTATAAAGATTCTGAATTTTCTGGATTTGTCAACATAGTAAAGATGGGCGGAAGGGAATTTACAGGTGATGGCTTATATAAAGAAGCTGATATTCCTGAATCTTTAGCGGAAGATGTAAAACCAATAAGAGAGATGATTCTTGAAGCAGTTGCTGAAACAGATGAAGCCTTAATGGATAAGTTTTTTGCAGGAGAAGAATTTACTAAAGATGAAATATCTAACGCACTAAGAATGAGTGTGATTAATTGTGATATGGTGCCAGTACAAGTAGGATCGGGAATTCATGCACATGGAGTAAATATGTTGTTTCAATCATTTGAAAAATATTTTCCTTCTCCAGATAAAGCTAAGGTTTTTAGAAAAGGAAAGAAAATTAATACTAATGAAGATATAGAAGCTACATATAAAGAAGATGATGATGTATCAGCTTATGTGTTTAAAACTATTATGGATCCATTTATTGGAAAATTTTCATTAGTCAAGGTATATTCAGGAAGCTTAAAGATTGACGATACTGTCTTTAATGCTAATAAAGATGTAGAAGAAAAACTTTCTAAGTTATATGTTATAAGAGGAAAAAACACTTTTGAAGTTTCAGAATTAAAGTCTGGAGATATCGGAGCGATTGCAAAATTATCAAGCACAAGAACAGGGGATACTTTATCAACTAGAGTAGAACCAATAATTTATAATCCAACGACTATGTCAATCCCATATACATATATGAGATACACAGCTAAAAATAAAGGTGAAGAAGATAAGATATCTCAAGGTTTAACAAAGCTTATGATAGAAGATCTTACCCTTAGAGCAGTAAATGATGAAGAAAATAGACAAATGCTTTTATATGGAATAGGAGAGCAACATTTAGAAGTTGTTACTAGTAAATTATATGAAAAGTATAAGGCAGAGATTGAATTATCAAAGCCTAAATTTGCGTTTAGGGAAACAATCAAAAAGAAAGTTGAGATAGCAGGAAAACATAAGAAACAGTCAGGTGGTCATGGACAGTATGGAGATGTGAAAATTATACTTGAACCATTAGGAGATTTAGACAAGCAATATGTTTTTGAAGAAAATGTATTTGGTGGAGCTGTTCCAAAAAATTATTTTCCTGCAGTAGAAAAAGGAATTCAAGAAAGTGTAATCAAAGGTCCGCTTGCTGCTTATCCGGTTGTAGGAATTAAAGCCACCTTAGTAGATGGTTCTTACCATCCTGTAGATTCATCAGAAATGGCATTTAAAACTGCAACTATGATAGCTTTTAAAAAGGGATTTCTAGAAGCGGCACCTCAACTTCTTGAACCAGTAGCATATTTAAAAGTTACAATCCCTGATTCATTTACGGGAGATATAATGGGAGATCTAAATAAAAGAAGAGGAAGAGTATTAGGAATGAATCCAATAGATACAGGCAAACAGGTTATAGAAGCAGATATACCTATGTCTGAATTGTATGGATATTCAACTATTCTAAGATCGATGACTGGTGGCATGGGAGATTATGAATATGAATTCAAAAGATATGAGCAAGCTCCTGTAGATATTCAAG
>CAZIGN010000001.1:0-3871 GCA_964538805.1 uncultured Lachnospiraceae bacterium | reverse complement strand
TAATCCTATAAACGATACAATTGAACAGAAAAGTATAAATAATAAACCAAAAAACTAATGAATATTTCATTATTTTATAGTATAATTGCATAAAATAATGAAAGTAGGTAGTTAGAATATGAAAAAAACAATATTAAGTAATCCTATTTTTTGGAGTGATGTTCCAGATGTGGATTGTATTAGAGTAAAAGACACTTATTATATGGTAAGCACTACAATGCATGTTATGCCAGGATGCCCTATTATGAAATCTAAAGATTTAAAGAATTGGGAGATCCAATCTTATATATATGACATTATAGAAGATAATGAAGCATATAGATTAGAGAATGGAAAACACGTATATGGTAGAGGCCAGTGGGCTACTAGCTTAAGATACCATGATGGTGTCTTTTATGCTGTATTTGTTTGTAATGACATGAAAACTACATATGTATATTATACAAATGACATCGAAAGTGGAGACTGGAAAAGACATACGCTAGATGGTATTTATCATGACCCTTCTATAATATTTGAAGATGGAAGAGTTTTCATAATATATAACTGTGGAGATGTTAGAATAACAGAACTAAAACCAGATTTATCAGGAGTGTTAGAAGGTGGGGTAGATAGGTTATTATTTAGTACTCCAAAAGAAAACATAGGATTAAGATGTGAAGGTTGTCATTCTTATAAAATAGGTGATTTTTATTACCACTTATTTATTGAATGGCCAACAGATGGCGATGAAAGAAGAAGAGAAGTTTGTTACCGTTCAAAAGAGCTATTAGGTGAATATGAAAGAAAAATCGTATTAAATGACGATATAGGTTATCATAATAAAGGTGTAGCACAAGGAGCTATTTTTGATACACAAGATGGAGATTGGTACTCAATGTTATTTCAAGATCATGACGCGGTAGGAAGAATTCCTTGCATTTTACCAGTCACATGGATAGATGAATGGCCAATGATTGGTGTGGATGGAAAAGTTCCAAAAACACTTGAAGTTCCTTTTGAAGAATGGGGACAGTTTGATATGGTTATAAGTGATAATTTTGATTATAAAGAAAATAAATTAAAGCTTAATTGGCAGTGGAACCATAATCCGGACAATAATGGTTGGTCATTCACTAAAAAACCAGGTGTTCTAAGATTAACGACAACTAGGACATCAACAAATATATTAGACGCAAGAAATACGTTAACTCAAAGAACTGAAGGACCAAATTGTACAGCAACTGTATGTATCAATTTAGAAGGAATGAAAGTTAATGATGAAACTGGACTAGTTGCTCTTCAAAGTAATTATGGTACAGTAGGTGTAAAAAAAATAAATGATAATGAAAAACATTTATTGATGTGTACAAAAGGTGAAGATGGTCTAGCAAAGATAGTTGAAAAAGTTAAACTAGAAGATAATAAAATTTATTTAAGAGTTTATTTTGATTATGAAGACAGTAAAGATATTGCAAGTTTTTATTATTCGACTGATAATAAAGAGTACATAAAAATAGGAAGTGACCTAAAAATGTTATATACCTTAGACCATTTTATGGGATATAGAATTGGTTTGTATAATTTTGCAAGAGAAACTGTTGGCGGCTTTGTTGATTTTGAATACTTTGATTATAAAAGAGGAAAATAGACAGTTAATAAAATAGCTTTATAAACTTGAGGAGAAGATAGTTGATTAAAAAGTTGAAAAAACCGTTTTTATTAATCTTATTTTTATTGTTTTCTATCTTAACTCTTCCTTCTTGTAAAGAGAAGGAAGGGTTAGTTTATTTACCTTTAGAAGAAGTGGCTGTAAAAGAAGCTCAAACAAGAATGCTAGGAATAAAAGATATCTCTATTGATGAAGGAAAGAATTTGATTGAAGCTACTGAATATGAAGTTTTAATCAATAAAATCAAGAATTATTCTAAGAAATCTGAATTTTCAGGTTCGTTTTTATTAGCTATTAATAACAAAATTGTATATGCTAATGGTTTAGGATATTCGGATTCGAAAAAAGAAGTTTTTAATACTATGAATTCTATATATAAAACTGGAGATTTTGCAACACAAGTAACTTCTGCTATTATATTAAAACTAAGTGAACAAGGAAAAATCAATCTTGATTTAGGTGTTGATAAGTATCTTCTAGAACTTAATAATTTTAGTGATATAAAAGTTATAGATTTATTAACTTTATCTTCAGGACTATTTGATTATGTTTATGAAACAGATGAATTAATAGAAGAATCCTATTCTTATGAAATGTTTATAAATAATCTTGAAGAAAAAGGTTATAAATATCTAATAGGACTATTAAACAAAAAGGGTATAAATGAAGTATATCCAACAGAAGTTATTAATTATACGGATTATTATCTTTTGTCAAATATTATAGAAAAAGTAACAAATAAAACATATAAAGAAAATGTTGAAGAACTTTTTAAAACTTTAAATATGACAAATTCAACATTTGAAGATAATATGATAACAAGTTTTTCAATTGATAAAGAAGAATCAAATAAACTAGATAATAATGAATATTTTAAAGGTTGGTCTAATATTAAATCAAATGTATTAGATATATATAAGTGGAATGTAGCATTTTATACAAATGAAATAGTAAGTAAAGAAATGTTAGATATGATATATTTATCAGATACAAAAGAAAATAAAAATTATTATAATTATGGAGTTAGCTTTGGTTATCCTACTGAATCAACAATAAGTAGCTACTATATAAATGAAGGATATTCTTACATTAATGTATATAATAGAGAAATAGGCGTCAACTTAATTGTTTTATCAAATGATACAAATGAAGAGGTTTTTAATGCATTTTTTGATAAATTATGGTATATAACTTTATCTTATATAGCCACGCATTAATAACCAATAAATTAACTTATATAAATTGACTTATATAAAAATGATTTTTGCTGACAGGTTTAATGTTTTATTAAAGAGAGGAAAGTGCGAAAGCATTGGTGAAAAGATGAATTTAGAACCATTTATTAAAGAAATCAATAACAAAAAGTTGAACGTATATGGTGTTATTGTGAAAAAAGACGGTAAAATAATTTCTGAACACAGATGGAGACAAGATAATTTTGTGCAAGTTTATTCAGTAAGTAAGTCCTTTACTGCAGCAGCAATTGGAATTGCTTCTAGCGAAGGATTGTTAAGTATAAATGATAGAGTGCTAAATTATTTTAAAGAAAGAGACAATGAAAAAATATCGGAAAATTTTGATAAACTTAGAATAAAAGATCTTTTAACTATGTCAACTGGACATGAGATCGGAACCGTAGATGTATTTTACTATGAAAAACCAGAAAAAAGTTTTGAAGATATGTTTTTTGATTCACCTTTAATGTATAAAAGAGGAGAGAGGTTTGAATATAATAATGGTGCAACTTACATTTTATCTATGATAATACAAAAAGTAACAGGAATGAAACTTAGAGATTATCTTATGCCTAGGTTGTTTGAACCATTAAATATTTATAATCCTAATTGGGATACTTGTGAAAGAGGATATAACTTAGGTTACATAGGACTTCATTTAACAACAGAACAAATATCAAGATTTGGTCAGCTTTTATTAGATGAAGGATTAAAAGATGGAAAAGTTATAATACCAAAAGAATATGTAAAAGAGATGACATCTAAGCAAGTCTCTAATGATGGATATTGGAACGAACCAGAAACTTCAAATGGTTATGGCTATCAAGTTTGGATGAACACTATTAAAGATTCATATCGCCTTGATGGACTATATGGACAGTTTTGTATAGTGATTCCTTCAAAAAAAACTGTAATAACCATAACTTCACATGAAGAATTTGCTCAAAATGATATACTAAGAGTGGTATGGGATAAAATATTACCA